>JBBUBU010000001.1:0-1683 GCA_038058115.1 Patescibacteria group bacterium
ATTTCACGAATAATTGCTTCCTGTGAAGTTTCATTTATCATAATCTTTCCACCAATAGGAAAAATATACTTATAATCACTTTTTTCAAACAAAAAACCATTTGGGGTGCTTAGTAACCCTGCGACTCGAATTTTTAATTTAGTATCACCAACATTTATTGATAAATCCATAATATAAATTATATCACATATTAATCTTTACAGTAAAAATAAGAGCCTGCATCTATTTTTTCCGAAATTCCATTTTTGTGAAAAATAGTCACGCCCTTGCTACCTACAACAAAAACTTGTTTACCTTTTACAACCAAGCCTACACCTTCTGGAATTGCAATTACTGGATTATATTTATCTTGAAAGTATTCATTCAATTGCTCATATTCATTTTCGAGAAAATGAACCATTAATGAGTAATTTCCTATGATGCCTAGCCCCGCAGTAAGACCATAATGGAATTTTTGATTTTCTATAATATATTTTTTTTCATTATGGGTTGATATATCCTTACCCATAAATATAGCGCCAGCACTTGCCCCGTAGACAATACCCCCATTATCAATATATTTTTTTAAAATTACCTGAAACCCACTTTTTTTCATGAATGTTGCTAACTTATAAGCATTCCCTCCTCCAATGTAGACAGCCGAAAAATTATCAATATTTTTATATTTATCTAAATCCAATATCATTGAGATATTCAGCGGTTTTTTACTAAGTTCATTAAGTTTATTTGTAATCCACTCACGTTTTTTTCTGTAACCGTTCACCGATCTTGTTGTTTTTGCAATTGGTATAAAAAGTATCTCTTTACCTGGTAAATTTTTCAAAAAACACATATCTAAATCTATTGTTTTTTCAGCATCACCACCACCAGATAAGTATATTGTACCGTTACTAATTTTATTTTTAATCATAAATATTTTTTAATAAATTTTTTAACCATTACCGTACGATATTACTAACAATCGTCAGTGTAGTGTAAAAATCTAATCTAAAACTAGGCATTAAACAAAACTATACCCAAAGCTACCGAAACATTTAGTGATTCTTTTTTTCCATTCATTGGAATTTCGGCAATTACATCACACTTTGAAAGAACTTTTTTTGAAAGTCCCTTTACTTCATTTCCCACAATAAAAATATTTTTCTTTTTTAATTTTAAATTTAATTTTTTATAATTGATTGAATTTTTATCTTGCTCTATGCTAATAATAAAATATTCTTTTTTTAATTTTTCCAAAAGTGAAAAAATATTTTTCTTTTGTTCCCAATTTACAAAATCTTCCGCGCCCAAAGCTGTTTTAGCAATATCTTTTCTTTTGCGCCCAAAATTATCTATGGGCGTAGGAGTATAGCCCGTTAAATAAATTTTTTTAACTCCAGCCGCTTCGGCAGTTCTAAACATTGAGCCAACATTTTCCGCGCTTCGAATATTATGCAATATTACGATATTACCCTGTGGCATTAAGCTGGGACCTTGATTTTTATTCATATTTTTTATATATTAACATATGTTATATTATAATAAATAATATAACATCAAAATAGTATTATGCGCTCGTAGCTCAGTCGGTAGAGCGACTCCCTTTTAAGGAGAAGGTCGTTGGTTCGATTCCAACCGAGCGCACAAAAAAGTCAACATTGACTTCTGTATAAACAAAGTTTATACTATCTAGATGAAAACAAT
>JBBUBU010000002.1:0-2487 GCA_038058115.1 Patescibacteria group bacterium
TTTATCAACAAAAACTTTAAAATCTTGCCCTAAATTTATTTCCTCCATTCTACCAGGAATAATTTTTAAATTATTTAAGCCATCTTTGATTTTCTCATCTTTTATATTAAAAATTTTAGAAATAATAATTGCGGGTAGTGCATTATAAATATTAAATTTACCTAAAATATTAATTTTAAATTTTTTTTCATTTAATTCAAAATTAACGCTATCATTATTTTCTATTATATTTTTTGCAACATGATCTGCATCATTATTCATTGCGAAAGTAATTTTTTTAACAACCTGTGGCGTTAAGCTGGGACCTTTATTATTTAAAAAATAATCAGCATATTCACTATCTTTATTTGCAATAATAATTTTTTCTATTTCATTTTTATTTATTATTTTGTTGGTAGCAGAGAATTTAAAAATTTTTGCTTTTGTTTTTTTATATTCTTCAAAATTATTATTGTGAGACTGCAGGTGTTCTGGCGATAAATTTGTAAAAATAATTATATCGTAATCTATTCCAATGTGACGAGATTGTTTTATCCCCTCAGAAGTTGTTTCAATAATACAAAATTTACAATTATCTTTTCGCATTTGCGCTATAAGTTTTTGAATTTTAAAACACCCAGGCATTGTCATATGGTATTCATTCAAAACTTCTTTTTCGCCAATTCTAATATTGGCAGTGGTTATTATTCCAGTCTTATATCCACCAGCAGTTAAACAAGACCAAATAAAATTTGCGGTAGATGTTTTTCCTTTGGTTCCAGTTATTCCAATCACTATTATTTTTTTTGAAGGGAAGTTATAGTATAAAGCAGCTGAAAATGCCATTAAATAATGGTAAATTAAAAAAACTTTTCCCGGTATTATTTTTTTTAAAAATTTTTTCATAAATATAGCATCGAGGTCGTACCTCGGGTACTCCGGAGGTACGACCTCGGTACTTAACGCATAATTTTATATACATTATACATAAAATACCAAATTGGATTAACTACAACATCAAAAAAATCTGAATGATTTAATTCTTGCCCGCCAAATCTTTTTTTAAAAGTTGTTAAACCCTCCCAACTTTTGTAAATATTATTTTTTTGGCTGGCAATTCCACCAAAACTACTGTATGTACAACCAATTTTTTTAGCATAACACATTGCTTTCCATCGCGCCAAATAAGTTGGTCGTAAACTTTTTTTTTCATCACTTGAGCCACTAAAAATATGAGTAGCTGTTTTTCCAAAAACTATTATTAAATTAATTGCTAGTATCTGTGGGTTTTGCTCGTGTTTTACAATTGTTAAAAAAGATTTTCCAAGAAGATTCTGAGAAAGATTATGAAAAATATTTTCATAATAATTTTTTGGGTGTAAATTAAATTTATCCCTTTGGGCTGTTTCTGAAATTAATTTATAAAAAATTTCAAAATATTTTTCAAAATTTTCTGTAATTATTTCTGCAGTTATTCCTTTTCTTTCGGCTAAGTGTATTGAATAGCGGGTTTTTTCGTGCATTGCTTTTAGTAAATTTTCTTCACTTTCTTCTAAATTTACCAACCATTCAGTCCGGGGTTGAAAATGAGCTGAACGGTAAGTAAAAAATTTAGCTTTAGTAAAAAATTTTGAAAGAATATCATTTGAAATAAAAGGAGTAAAATCTAATCGAACAAAAATTGCATTTTCTGTTTTTGCAATTTCAGTTAATTTTTGTTTTAAATTAATAAAAAAATCGTCTGATTTTTTTCTAAGGTCAGACCTTGGGAATTCAAAAAGGTCTGACCTTAGAAAAAAATCTTTTACAACCGGCCCATAGGGTATATATAAATAATTTTTTTTAAATAAAAGGGGATATTTAATTATTTGAAAATAAGCGATAATCTCATTGTCGCTATAAATTAAAAACCTTCTAACAACTCTCCCTAATTTTTTTTGCCAATTTCCGTAAAAATTTGATTGAGTAAATGGAACATCCTCACAATTTTTTTTGCAAATTTTTTGTGGATCAAAATTTTCCTCTTCTTTTAATTCTTGAAATTTAAATTTATTCATTTAAAATTTTCTATACTTTTTTGTGCGCCACTTGTCAGCAATTTTTACTCTGGTAAGTGAGCGTTCTAGTTCAATTGAAAGACGCTCAAAATCAATCTTTTCTTTTTTATCTATTTCTTTTTTTAATTCTTCTGAATGAATTTTTGCTTCCTTAATTATTTCTTCTGATAAATTAGCAATATGCTCAGCAAAGTCAGCTAAAATTGCGACTTCGGTCAAATTATCATTATTTTTAATTTCTACAAACCCCCCAACTACTGCAATTGGCACATATTCATTATTAACTAAAGAAACAATATCGCCCGATGACAAATCAGTAATTAATGGAATGTGGCCAGGCAAAATTGTTATTTCACCATTTTTTGTCGGCAAAGAAACTTGGTCGACTAATTCATCCAAAACCAAAGCATCCGGGGTAATTATTTTTAATTTAATCTTTTTCACCATTTTT
>JBBUBU010000003.1:0-4061 GCA_038058115.1 Patescibacteria group bacterium
AATAAAAATATAACTTTGATGATTATTAACCATTTCCAAAAATGGTTTTATCGCCCCAAAATAATTACCAATATGCAAAGCACCAGTTGGTTTTACTGCTGTTAATAGTATTTTTTTAGATTTGTTAAGCATTTATTAAGTATACATTACTTTAACAAAAAGAGAAAATTTTTCCAACCCGGTAACTTTAATTTATGCTGGCTCCAAGGTCAGACCTTTGGGACTTCTTTAAGGTCTGACCTTGAAAAATAAAGATTTCCACAGATTAATAACATTTTATTAACTTTTTTGAGTTTTGAGTTTTTTTAGGTTATGGTAAGATGGTCTTATGATAAGAACAAAAACAAATGATATACGAATTCCGCCCCAAAGCATTGATTCAGAAAAAGCAGTGCTTGGTTCAATCATGCTTCGAAAAGACGCAATGCACGAAGTTGAGGATTTAATAAATCCCGATTCTTTTTATGTAGAAAAACATAAAATAATTTTTCAAAGTATGCTTGATTTGTCTTCTAAAAATGAACCAATTGATTCTCTTTCATTGTCCACTAAACTTAAAGAAAAAAAATCTCTTGAGTCGGTTGGTGGAAATAAATATTTAGCGGAGATTGTGAATTGTGTTCCATCTTCCACGAATGTAAAACATTATGCAGAAATAGTTCAAAAAAAATCTATTTTAAGAAATTTAATTTGGGCGGCGGATCATATTTGTGAAATTGCTTTTGAAGAAGGAGATGAGCATATTGATGATATTTTAGATGTCGCGGAAAAAAGAATTTTTGAAATAGTTTCATCACCCAAAAATCAAAAATATATAACCTTAAAAGATTCTTTACCTGAAGCTTGGGAAAGATTAGAAAATTTACATGAACACAAAGGTGCATTGCGAGGACTTCCAACTGGCTTTAAAGATTTGGATAATATGCTTTCTGGCTTCCAAAAATCTGATCTAATTATTTTAGCCGCACGGCCTTCAATGGGTAAAACTACTTTAGCTTTAGACATCGCTCGTTTGGCGGCAACTAATTATGATAAATCTATAATAATTTTTTCTTTAGAAATGTCCTCGCAACAATTAGTTGATCGTATGCTTGCGGCTGAATCAAGAGTTAATGCCTGGAATCTTCGGACTGGACGCATTTCATCTGATTATGAATTTTCTCAATTGCGAGATTCTTTGGATAAATTATCTAAAGCAAAAATTTATATTGATGATCAGCCCGGGAATTCAATTGTTCGAATGAAAGCTTTGGCTCGTCGTTTAAAAATAGAAAAAGGAGTTGATCTTATTGTGGTTGATTATTTGCAACTTATGACTACTTCAAAAAATTATGATTCAATGGTGAATCAAGTTACCGAAATTTCGCGATCTTTAAAAAGTTTAGCGAAAGAATTAGATGTTCCGGTTTTAGCTCTTTCTCAACTCTCTCGTGCCGTCGAAGCCCGCGGTGGCAAACCACGACTTTCTGATTTGCGTGACTCGGGATGTCTAACTGGAGATACCTTAGTGTCAAGAGCTGATACTGGCGAGAGATTGCCAATTAGAAATCTTGTTGGTTTAAAAAATATACCAATTATTTCAATGGATAGTACTTATAATTTACGTCCTATGATTGCTTCAAAAATTTTTCCAAGCGGCCAAAAACAAATTTTTTCATTGCAAACACGTAGCGGAAGAATTATAAAAGCGTCTGGTAATCATTTATTTTTTAGCTTACATGGTTGGCAAAGACTTGACTCCTTGGAAGAAAGTGATCGAATTGCTTTACCTCGAATTTTGAGTATTACTAATCCAATTTCAAGTTTTCAGAAAGAAGAGTTAATTCTTTTAGCGCATCTTTTAGGCGATGGATGTGTTTTACCTCGTCAACCTATTCATTATACTAGTGCCGATCTAGAAAATTTAGAAATAGTAAAAAAAAGCGCTGAAAAATTATTTCAAATTAAAGGAAGATTTGTAAAACAAAATTCTTGGTGGCATCTCTATCTTCCTTCCCCTTATCGTTTAGCTCGGAATCGAAAACACCCTATTACTCTTTGGTATCAAAGACTAAATATCAAGCCAGTGCGTTCCTATGAAAAAAAATTACCTGATGCTCTTTTTAGCGCTCCAGACGAAGACCTTTGTTTATTTCTGCATCATTTATGGGCGACCGATGGAAATATTTCTTGGAAATTTTTAGAAGGCAGGAAGCCATCAGCTGCTATTTATTATGCAACTACTAGTCGAGAACTTGCCGATGGTGTTCAACACCTGCTCTTACGACTTGGAATTTGGAGTACCATCCGAGCTGTGCCTAAAAAATCTTATCGCTTATGTTACAATGTTGTAATTCAAAGTACTCCGGTGCAGGAAAAATTTTTGAAATTAATTGGTTCTTATGGAGACCGTGGAAAAATTGTTCCTGAACTCCTTGGAGCATTGGAAAAAATTTCTCCAAATCCAAACACTGACACAATCCCCAAAGAAGTTTGGGATTTATTTATAAAAGACGCCAAGGAAGAAAATGAAATGTCTTGGCGCGATCTTTCTTCTGAGCTTGATATTAGTTATAATGGCTCGGCTCTTTTTGCTACGGCTATCTCTCGCTCTCGACTTGCTGAGGTAGCTGTTAAACTTAAGAATAAAAATTTAGTGCATCTAGCCGAATCTGGATTATATTGGGATGAAGTTGTATCAATTAATTCTTTGGGTATTGAGGATGTCTATGATATGAGTATACCCGGCACCCATAACTTTGTGGCCAATGATTTTATTGTTCATAATTCAATAGAGCAAGATGCGGACGTGGTTATGTTTATTCATCGAGAGGATAAAGATAAGAACGAAGATGAAAAAACAAATATTGCTGAAATTTTAATTGAAAAACATCGTAATGGTCCAACCGGAAAAATAGAATTATATTTTGATTTAAAAACAACCACCTTCTTAAGTCTCGAAAAAAATTCCTTAAGCGAATTCTCCGCCCCAAAAATAGCCGGGGAGTTGGATGAGTTTTAAAAAAATTTTGACATGGTGGACATAATGTGTTATTCTCTAATTTAGAAAGTTAGGTTTTCATTTTTTGTTCTCTTGCTACCACGCATTATTCTAGGATTTTGTTCTAAAAGAGTAATTTGTGGTAGCAGGAGAACCCTGTGAGCAATCGTGCCTCGCTGAAGCGAGGCTTAAGGGGAAGTCCCAGATTGTGGTCATAAGAAAAACAAATAAGGGGAGGTTGAAATGGAAACAGGTATTGTAAAAATGTATAATAGCGATATCGGTGACGGGATTATCACCGATAAGAATGGACAGGATTTACTTTTTTGCTCAGCTGCTTTCTCTTTAGGCAAGTTTAAGCTTAATAGAGAACCAAAAAAGGGCGACCAAGTTTTGATCGAGCGCAAAATAGAACTTCCGTTGAACTTGGGATTCTCGGTTGTTTCTTGGAGTTTTAAGCCGGACGGCTAGGATGCCAACAAGCACCACATTTGTTATCGTGTCAAGCCACGATTCTCTGGCAACTAGAGTTAATCACTCATATAAGCCCTCTGCAAAGCAATTCAATATTGCCGCGCAGGGGGTTTTTCTTTTTAGCCCGTTTTTTCTTCTTTTATGTCTTTAGCGTCTTTTTATTTATAAATCTCATGACCTCCAACCGAATGAAAACAAGTTAAATTTGAATTTACAAAAGAAAAAATAATTCTAGTTTTAAAATCAACCCAAAAAGCATATTCATCCGCCAGCTTACCGGATAATTTATGAGTTTTTAATCTTGGGTCAAATGGGTCTTTTCTAAAAATTTTCTCCTTTACTAAAGCCTTTAACTTTATTTCGCGTGGTAATTTTTTAAAACGGCGAGCAAATTCTGGAGAATAAATAATGTTCATAATTAAATTATATTGTGGCATTAAGCTGGGACTTTGAATTACATTAAATCCTTAAGAGAACATAATTTCTTTCCTTTCCCTTGAGCGAATTCCTTTTTACTTACAAGAACTGATCGATACAACTGTTCTTCTTCCAAAGCCCTAATCGCATCTCTAAAAAACTCGCTTACTGAAGCGTATTTGCCTTCTTT
>JBBUBU010000004.1:0-3213 GCA_038058115.1 Patescibacteria group bacterium
ATCAGAAATAAGAAAAATTTCAGAAAATTGTTGGGCATCGATTGGAACTGTTTCAAATGAAGAGCATCATTTAGAAAATATTGGTAAAGCGGGTCGTTCTCGTTGGAAGGGAATTAGACCAACCGTTCGTGGTACCGCTATGAATCCACGCGACCATCCTTATGGTGGAGGTGAAGGTAGACAAGGCCGTGGTACTAAACGTCCAAAGACTAAATGGGGCAAAGTTACTGGTGGACGAAAAACCCGTAGCCCTAAAAAATACTCAAATGTTTTTATTGTCTCACGAAGAAAAGTTGGGAAGAGGAAATAATACAACAAAAAACTATTATAAAAAAATAGTTTTTTGTGTTTTATTGTGTTAAATTTTACTACACAGGTATGACCTGTGTAGTTTTATAAGCCCACTTAGCTCAGTTGGTAGAGCAATGGTATCGTAAACCGTAGGTCGTCAGTTCGATTCTGACAGTGGGCTCCATATAATGTTGGACCGTAAATGCAGGTAAACACTTTTTTGCCATTAACCAGCGATAGCAAATTAATGGCAAAATAAAAAGGGGGCAAATTGTGCCCCCTTCACGGTTTCCAGTTTTGAGAAAAGCTACCGTTGGGGTAGCATAGAGACTTTTTCGTACGCAGATACAAAGTTTTGTACAAACCCTGCTAATTCAGAAAATTCGTTTTTATGATTTTTTGTTTTTTCTAAATAAATTTTTAGGATCTTAATCCTATACCTTATTGTCCGGGCATCACTTTGGTACATTTTTTTGAGTAATTTTTTTTCTTTTTGAGTGATACCTGACATTATCACTGGTTTTTTTCTTAGAACTCTTCCCAAAAAATCTATTGTCTTCACTAGCTCTTTTTTGTATTTTTCTACTGTATAAAAACGCCTAACCAAAAAATAAAAAAACTTTAATCCTTCTACGCAGTCCATCAAAAAAGATTTTATTTTTTTAACAAGATTTAACATTTTATGTCCTTTCCATCGCCATTGGCGATATTGTTTAGTTTTCAATGTACTAAATTGTACATTTATTAATAGTCTATCTTAATTTAAATTAATGTCAATTTTTTTTAAACTATGCAGGTCCGACCTGCATAGTTTAAAATTCTTTTGCAAAAAATTTAAAAATTATATATAATAGATAGAAGCAGTTAAAATATTTCTTAGTATTCTTTTTAGACAATGTTGGGTCGTAAACTGCTTTGATTAAAAATTATATTTCTGAAACACAGAAAGGTTGCTTTAAACTTTTACTAAAAGAGCTTATTTTAAATATAAAATGGTTATTTTATAAGTTTGACAGCACCTTATAACAATTATGACAGATACAATACATGAGAACGATAGAGTATTTTTGGAGTATGTGGTAATGGCTCTTGTTGATAATCCAAATGATGTGAAAATTGACAGAGTAGTTGATGAAATGGGTGTACTTATTAGTTTGACCGTAAATCCAGCTGATATGGGTAAAATAATTGGCAAGATGGGGAATACTGCTAAAGCTATTCGTACTCTTTTGCGAATTATTGGTATGAAAAATAATGCCAGGGTTAATTTAAAAATAAATGAACCAGAAGGCAGTGAACGAGTTGAAAGAACTTATAGTAATAATTCTCAGGCTAATTCCCAGACTAATTCTTCTGGTGCTCAAAATGAATTTAAAACAATTGATCAGGCAATGGAAGACTTGAAAGGAATTTAAGAAAACAAAATCTCGCTATAAATCCTCCCCTGGGTGGGCCTTTGGGTGTGGGAGGATTAAGCGGGGTTTGCAATAAAAATTTTTGCATTGCATTTATTAAAATTATAGAATACAATATATCGTATGCTAAAGGCTCGACTACTTTTAATATTTGGCATTTGGATGGTAATTTTGCCGTACCTAGGTTTTCCACGTGATTTTAAAAATTATTTATTTTCTATTACTGGTTTAATAATTATTTATTTTAGTTATTCTTATTATAAAGAATTAAAGTCACAGATTAATACCACTATTGATAATAGTAATAAAAAAAATTTCGATAATTTTTCTGAGAATAATGATTTTTCTGAAAATGAGAAATCAGAAATAGAATCAGAAATAGATATAAGTATTAATATAAATGAAGAAACAAAATATGATTAATTTTTTAAAAACAAATATGGTTAATTTTATCAATTTTTTAAAAACAAAAAAATATATATTTACTATTATTTTTGCCGTAATTGGGGTTTTTGCTCTGGGTATTTATATAGGTTTTAGTAATAGATTATCGGTAGGCAATATTACGATAGAGTCAGGGTCTCAGTTTAACGCCAGCATAATAGGAAAAGATTTAGTTAATCCTATTCTTGCGCACAAAAAACCTAAAACAATTTTAGATAAAGTAGTTGACACTTTTACTTTTACTAAAAATAAAAATACTCAAATTGATTTTTCTCCATTCTGGAAAGTTTGGAATGAAATTGATAATAAACATCCAGGTGAAAAATTAACTGATCAACAAAAACTTAATGGGGCAATTGCTGGCTTAGTTGGTTCTTTAAATGATCCATATAGTGTATTTTTTGATCCAGAACAAACAAAAGATTTTCAAGCAGAAATATCTGGTAGTTTTGTTGGTGTTGGGATGGAGGTCGGCATTAAAGATAAAATATTAACTGTTATTTCACCACTGAAAGATACCCCAGCCTTTAAAGCTGACATTCGACCAGGGGATAGAATTTTAAAAATTGATAGTACGGTTACTAATAATTTAAGTGTTGATAAAGCAGTTAAATTAATTCGTGGTGAAAAAGGTACAACTGTAATTTTAACAATTTTTAGAGCTGGCGAAAATGAATCAAGGGAAATAAGTATAGTTAGAGATATAATAAATGTGCCACTCCTAGATACCGAATTAAGAAGTGATGGAATTTTTGTAATTAAGCTTTATAGTTTTTCTGCAAATTCTTCTAGTCTTTTTGCAAAAGCAATGACAGAATTTGGTAATTCTAAAACTGACAAACTTTTACTTGATTTACGCAATAATCCAGGCGGATATTTAGATGCAGCGGTTGATATATCAAGTTATTTTTTACCCGTAAGAAAAACTATTGTGATTGAAGATTATGGAGTAAAAAATAAAGGAAAAGAAAAAATATTTCATAGTTTTGGTTATAAAATAAATGGAATATCAAATGGAATATCTGATATAGGTACAGATTCAAATAAGAAATTAAAATTTGTG
>JBBUBU010000005.1:0-5379 GCA_038058115.1 Patescibacteria group bacterium
CAATGATGGCACAATTGATAGTGTATATACTTACACTTACCACGAAAATGGCACTTTCGCGAAAATAGAACTAGATTCAAAGAACGATAGTACTCCAGACTCTGTTAGTATTTACGATACAGAAGGTAAATTAACCAGATCAGAATCTGACACCGACAATAATGGCAGCATTGATCGAGTAATTATTTTTACCTATGATCTAAATGGAAAATTAATTAAAGAAGAAATTGATAACAATAACGATGGAAATTTTGATCGGATAGTTCTTTATACTTATGACGAAAAAGGTAATTTGATTAAATCGGGACTTGATAACAATAACGATGGTATTATTGATGAGGGGTCAAATAATACCTATGATCTAAATGGTAAGTTAATAAAGTCAGAATTTAGGGGTGATTTAAATAATGACAAGGTAATTGATCATCTTCTTACTATTAATAATGAAAATGGTACTACTGTTAGAGTAGAAACAGATTTTAGCGCAGATGGAAATTTAGACATAATTGATATTTATGATTTAAATGGTAATTTAATTAGAAAAGAAATAAATTGGCATGGATTTGGTCCCATTAATTCTTTTTATACTTATGATTTAAATTATAAAATAATTAAGTCAGAATATGACGATGACAATAATGGAAGTATTGATTCCGCATTTCATAATTCTTATGACCCAATAAGTGGCAGATTAATTAAATCAGAATATGATAATAATAATGATACAATTATTGATTCTACCCACACTCACGATTTAGATAGTAATTTAGTTCATCTTGAAACTGGCGGTTATTCTCTTGGTTTAGTGCTTAATCCAGAAGAAAATCACCTTAAGCAACTTGAACTTTTACGAGAGCATACTAAGTTATCCATTGGTATGGATATAAAAGATGATGTTTTTGTTATTAAGGGTAATTATGCCCTTGCAATATATGCCGGGGAAGGTGGAATTGGTATGCGTGCAGATAGGTTCAATGAAAGCTTCTTGCACACGCGAGCTATTTTTGTCCATGAATTAGCTCACAAAAAGTATTATCACCACAATCTTGATTTTACCGGAAGAATGGAGGAAATATTCTTAAGTATGAATAAAAAATTAAATGAAATTGCGCTAAAAGTAAAAAACACAGAAGTTTTACTTGATGATGAAAAAATTATTTCAGGCATAAAAGAACAATGGAATAGTTTTAGATCTGGAGTTATTAATGATGGTGCTGATTATACTCATCAAGCTTATTACTTAGACAAAAATAGTGATGGTGTCGCTGATTCCAATGCTTACTTTACCTTTGATTTGGATGGAATACTTATTAAATTAGTATATGATCTTGGCTGGGATTCAATAATTGATTCAGTTTCCTTTTATGCTTTTGATGCAGATGGAAATCCAATTAAGTTAGAAGATAGTAATAATGATGGCACTACTGATGCAACAATTAAATATACTTTTGATTCTGAGGGTAATGCTATTAAAGAAAATGTTATTACAGGAACTAATCCAACAGACACAACAACTGGTGGTGGAACAGGTGGTGGTGGATGCGATTCATCTGGTTGTGGTTTGGGTTTAACAGAAAATAGTAGTACAACAGATGTAGCGAATTCTGTTTCTGTTTCTGTTTCAGATAATGTAGTTAATACCGAAATCATTCCAGCTGATGTAACTAATACTGAAGTTGTTAACACTGAAGTAGCTAATACTGAAACTGTTCCAGTTGATACTGAAATTATCATATCAAATAGCGATGTTCAAAATACTGAAAATCAAAATATTAATATTACTACAACAAATGAGATTCAAAATACTAATACTACTCCGACAATAACTGAAACTCAGAATGTTGTTGTTGAAAACTTAGTAAGTAGTACAGAGAATCCAGTAATTTCAACAGAGTAGAAATTTCGAACATCGGGTTTCTAGCACGTGAGGGAAGTCAGACTTCCCTCATCACTTGTATAGTTGAGTTTATTGTAATACAATTGAAGTATGAGAGTTGAACCCCATGGAATTGATTCTATAATGCATGTAGTAAAACGCGGAACGCGTGGTTTAGACATTGTGCGAGATATTAAGGATAAAGAAAGATTTATTAAAACTTTATTTTTATTTAATGATGAATATTCTGACGCGAATTTGTCAAGATTGTCATCATTGTCTTTGTATGAAAGGCCAGAACATTGGCCGGAGCCTAAACCCCTTGTAAGAATACTTGGTTGGACACTTTTATCAAATCATTTTCATATTTTAATGCAAGAAATAAAAGAGGGTGGCATAGCAAAATTTATGCAAAGAATTTGTGGTAGTATGTCTCTTGCTTATAATTATAAATATAAAGAAAAAGGGAGTTTATTTCAAGGTAGCTACAAAGGAAAAACAATTACAAAAGAAAGTCATTTTTTGTATTTACCTTTTTATATTTTAGTAAAAAATACTTTTGAAATGTATCCTGGTGGACTTATGGCGGCAGCTAAAAACTTTGATAAAGCTTGGCAATGGGCAATAGACTATGAATTTTCAAGTTTTGGAGCAATGGTTAAAAAAGAAAAATGTCCAACGATAGATGACCCAGAAAAAATAATTTCAAAGTTTTTTGAAAATGAAAAATCTTTTAAAAAAGAAGCAAAAGAATTATTATTATTCCACATGAATTCCAAGGGAAAAGATTTTAAAGACATTATGTTAGAAAAGTGGTAATGAGGGAAGTCAGACTTCCCTCACACCGAATTGGGGGTTGATTTTTTTTAAAAAATTTGTTAGTGTGGATAGAATAACTGTAATAATATGGAATCAAAGATATACAATATAAAAGGGGAAGAGGCGGGGAAAATAACTTTACCTGAAAAAGTTTTTGGTGCTAAGTGGCGCTCTGATTTAGTGCATCAAGTTGTTGAGAGTATGCGTTCTAATAAGCGTGCTGGAACAGCTGATACCAAAGGCCGAGGTGAAGTGCGAGGTGGAGGCCGAAAACCTTGGAAACAAAAGGGAACTGGTCGCGCTCGACACGGTTCTTCTAGGTCACCAATTTGGGTTGGCGGTGGAATTGCTCATGGACCACTTGCAGAAAAAAATTATAAAAAAACAATTTCTAAAAAAATGCGCGCCCAAGCTCTTTTTTCAGTTCTTTCTAGAAAATTAAAAGACGAAGAAATATTTTTTGTTGATTCATTTATTTTACCAGAAATTAAAACTAAAAATGCAGTAGAAGTTACTAAAAATTTAGCTAAGGCTTCTGGCTGGAAATTTTTGGCAAGTTCTAAGAAGCCAAAAAGTTTATTTGCTATTCATAAAAAAAATAAAATTATTGAAAAAAGTTTTGGAAATTTACCACAATTAGAAATTAGTTTAGTTCAAAATTTAAATCCAGTTGATGTTTTGAATCACAAGTATTTATTAATTGAAAATCCAACCGAGAGTGTTAAATTTTTAGAAAGTAGAGGATAGTTAGTCACAAATTTTTTCTCAAGGTCTGACCTTGAGAATTAAAAAAGGTCTGACCTTAGAAAAAAAATTATGAAAAAAGAAAACAAAATCAAAGACATAAAAGTTAAAGCAGGTTTAATTAAGAACCCAAGAGTTACCGAAAAGGCAACGAATGCTAATCAGCAAAATGTTTATGTTTTTGATGTTGTACTATCTGCAAATAAATCAGAATTAAAAAAAGCTATTTTTCAGCAATATAAATTTAAACCAGTTAAAATAAATATTATTTCAATTCCTAGAAAAAAAACTTTTGCAAAAGGTAAAAAGGGTGTAAAATCAGGCCCAACCAAAAAAGCATTAATTTATCTTAAAAAAGGGGAGACGATAGAATCTTAAAAAAACTTTTAAAAGTTATCCACAGTTTGCACTAGTTATTTTATAATATTATAATGTGTATGTAGTGTATTATTAGTATATTATTAAGTATTAATATTGTTTTTAATATATATTTTTTTGTGCGTATGCGTAAATTTTTTCATAATTATTTATTTTTGTTTTTATTTTCTTTTGTAACTCTTAGTGGTTGCAGTGTCGCATTTGCTGCAATGGGAAGTAGTAATTTTACAATTACCAATGATTCAATAAATTCAGGTGGGAATGATGCTAGTGGTTCTACTAATTTTAGCTTACAAGATACCATTGGCGGAGAAGCTTCTGCGGGGGAAAGTTCCAGTAGTAATTTTAGATTGTCTTCTGGTTATTCAAGAATTTCTGTAGTTTCTCCTAGTGGCGGTGGTACAACTGGAGGCGGTGGAGGCGGTGGCGGTGGTTTTCTTGGTTTTATAGGTAGTTTCTTTGGCTTCGGCACCGGAGCTCCAAGTACTGTAGGAGAAATAATAGAAATTAAACCTAAAACAAGTGTAACTGACACTGAACCTATAATCACCGAAACTGAAATTAAAATTAAAGCTAAGACTAAGACTAAAATTAAAATTAAACCAACAAGTACTAAAAAAGGTATCAGTCCCACAACTACTGATATTGATACAGGAACCACCAAAGATGGTATTCCAGATTCTACTGACGCTGAAGCTACTGGAGATGATTTTGGTAAGCCTAGTACCGAGATTGCCCCGATTCCATTTCAAAAACCGGTTAAAAAATCATTTTTAAAACGTTTATTAGATAAGGTAAGATTACCTACCTTAAAGAAATCTAAACCTAAAATTAAACCTTTGCATTTGCAATGCGGTAAGTTTGATGGGAATAAAATAAGTTGTAAATATTTACCATTATCAACAGAGATCATCGTGCCTATTTACAAGACACCTTTTGGTCTTCATGTGCATGGTCAATCTGATATTCATTTTGCAGAACCTAAGGATTCTCGTTTAGTTCCCGCTATTCAGTTTATGTTAAATTTATTTAATAAATAGTTAAATTTAATAAAAAATTTTAAGTTTATAATTTTTTTAGTTCCTCTTTAACTACTTCTCGGTCGTCCCAAGGGATTTTTTTATCACCTATTATCATAGATTGCTCGGCTCCTTTGCCGGTAATTAAAACGACGTCATTTTTATTTGCATTTGCTTTTGCTAAAGATAAAGCTTTTTGAATACCAGCTCTTCGGTCTTCAATAATAAATAAATTTTTATTTCTAATTTTCCCAAATTCTTGGCAAGCTAATGCGATGTCTTCTAAGATTTTTTTTGGATCATCATCGTATGGGTCAACATTAGTTACAATTACATAATCAGCGTTTTGAGCAGCCAATTTACCAATGATTGGCCTTTTGGCCTTATCGCGTCCACCACCTTCGGAGCCTACTAAGATAATTATTTTACTTTTTATTTTCCGCCTCATCGGCGGATCGCCGATGAGGCGATTTAAATTCTGAGCTGTTTCTAAAAGATTTTTCATGCTTACTCCTTCGTGGGCATAATCAACAAAAACTTTAA
>JBBUBU010000006.1:0-2911 GCA_038058115.1 Patescibacteria group bacterium
GAGAAATAAATAAATTTTCACAGAAAGTTTAGTTGAAAACCAAAATGATAATGCGTTGTGAGACCCACCCCTAACAACAGATATTTCCTTTTTAGTACTTTTTATTTTCTCCCAAAAAATGCTCAGGACATCTCCACTCAGTCTTTTGTCTTTTTCTCCATAAAAAATTAGTATCGGTGATGTTATTTTTTTGGCAAGGATGTCTAGATTAAAATTTTTTATTGCATCTTTTATAATTTTACTTTTAACACTTAGTCGCAATAGTTTAATTGGAAAATTTATCGGCTCCCAAAAATATATAAATTTTTTTTTACCTAATTCTTCTATATCTTTAAACTTAAAATAGGATCTTAATGTTTCTTCAATATCTAATACTGGCGACGAAAGAATAATACCGTCTATAATTTGCTGTTTGACACTTATACAAATACTACCACCAAATGATTGTCCAAAAAGTACTATCTTTTTAAATGGATAAAGTGACCTTACCTTATTAACTATAAATTCTAATTCTTCTTTACCCTTGCTTAAAGACATATTAGCAAACATATTTTTTGAGAGCCACCTAAAAGAGAAGTTAAGCGTAATTACATGAATACCAAGTTTTTTTAATCCTCTCCTTAATAAGAAGAATTGGAAGGCCCCTCCTTTAAAAGATGGGACGCAGAGCAAAATAACGGGGCTGTTTGTTGGGTAGTCAAAAATTATACAATCAGCACCCTGGTTCTTGAATTTATATTTCGTAATCATAAATCTATTTCAAAAGTTCTTCCATTGAAACGCCTAATGACTTGGCGATTTTTTGTATTGTTTGAACGCTTTGATCCAGCAAGGACAAGGACAGTCCTTGCTAGGTAGTCCTTGCTAGGTACGTTTTAGTATTACTAATCAAAAATATATATTCACCGTAAGTGTTTCAAGAGTAGGCATAGTTCAACCATTAAATGATAAGATTATGAGAGATTTATGTCAAGATATTGATGGTTGCTGGATAAATTTACAAATGGTTAACTGGGCTGCCAATATGCCTGGGCAGATTGCGAGCAGAGAAGTTAGGGTGCATATATCTGAACGCGATGGAACATTTTGGCGAGCACATGGACCAGGATGGTTTGAATTTGATGGACAACAGACTGACCTTGTTTCAAACGAATTTAATGCCTGGGATTGTTATTTTACAGATGCTGAAACTTCAACTAATAGTAATAACGGTAGACGAGATAATTTCCAAGGTTTTGGTCTCTTAAATGCACGAGGTGGTGATTATCCAGATGATCTGACTTTTTGTCGTGTAGTAGTATCAGATTAAAATTTGTTTTAATAAATTTAACTAGCAAGGACAGTCCTTAACTAGCATTAGTGCTTGCGTAAATCAAAGAAGCTTTTGGTGTTATATTTCTTGTTGCTTCAAGAACATTAAAAGTTCCCAGAGCATTGACTTCAAAATCTTCTCTTGGATTTAAGATTGAGCTAACTACTGTTGTTTGACCAGCTAAATGTAAAATTAAATCAGGCTTAAATTCTTTGAAAACCATCGGCTCGAACCGCCATTTGCGCGCCAGCGCGCTTTCTGTGGATTTCAAAACGCCTTTTTCTTTTCTTGCCGAACTTCCCATCACCGCGCGGAGCGCGTACGCATTTTGTGGGGCAAATTCAATCGGGTGGACCCTACCGGATTCGAACCGGTGACCTCCTCATTGCAAATGAGGCGCTCTACCAACTAAGCTAAGGGCCCAAATTTATTTGTATTGTGGCGTTAAGCTGGGACATTATTTAACAATTTGTATTGTAAGTTATTTTAACAAAAAAGTAAATGAAATTAAATTATTATTTTAATAATAACCATAAATCAAGATTAAATTTTGATTCCTAGATTTTTAATTTCACGAGTATTATATTTATATATGCTACTATGCACTAGTGCATGAATATAAGAAAATTAGAGAATATAAAAAATAAATTTGTCTACTAACTTGGACGGTCGTCTGAATTAGTAGACAATTAGAAAATAAAAATAAATGGTGGCTGACTCAATTTTTAACCCGTATTCCGTATTTAAAAATTCCCCTCTTTAGAGGGGTGGCGTTCCGAAGGAATGACGGGGTGTTTAAATATATTTAATTTAAATTTTATATTATTTTTAATTCTGTTTTTCTTGGCTCTTTTTTAAGATATGATCTTAGTTCCCTACTTTCTTTAAGTTTTTTTAGATCTTCTGTTTTTTCTTTAATGCAATAATTAAGTTCTTTGTTAATCCAATCAAATACTGAATCAATTTTTTCATTTATCTTAGTATTGTATTTTATTTTGTTAATTTCTTGATCTAAAGATTTAAGATAAAACAGCACCCAACGAGATGGTTCTCGCAAAGAATACATATCTAAATTATTACTACGCCGCCTTAAGATACCAGAATTAGAATCATATACATAATTTTCTTGCACATTATTATCCATGCAAATTTCTTCAATGAGATTATTTAAAATATCTGCTAAGGTATTTATTTCATTAATTCCATGATTATCGGCCTTAATATTAAAATCTGCTTCAAGTTTTCCAGCAAGTCCTGGTAAAGAATTTTCCTTAAGATATTCCAATAAAGAAAACTTTGCTTTACTAAGCTCGATTTTCTTTTCTTTTAACAAATTATCTATATTTTCTTCAGAGTAATTTTCTTTCATTAAATAAATATACCCCCTTTATTATAAAAAGTAAAGCACTTTTTGTGTCAGGAATATTTTTTTGCCGACGCAAAAAAATTTCACGACCCTGGCTCGTAATTTTGCTTGCTAGCGAAATATCGCTCCGCCTTCACAAAGCGCAAAAAAGACTAGAGCAGTCCAGTCTTTTTTGCGCTTTGTGAAGTAATTATATCATTTACGCGAACTTTTTTCCAAACAAATAACTAATC
>JBBUBU010000007.1:0-1149 GCA_038058115.1 Patescibacteria group bacterium
GTCAGACCTTTTTGAATATCTGTGGCGTTAAGCTGGGACCTTAAGGTCTGACCTTGGAATTAATACTCGTGGTTACTTCTTCCTATTCTGCAATTCTTCAACTAAAACTAGAAGAGGGGAAGCGAGGAAAATTGAAGAATAAGTTCCAATAACCATACCGACAATTAACATTAAGGCAAAATATTTGGTTAAAATTGGGCCGAAGAAAAACAAAGCTAATAAAACCAAAATGGCCGTCATTGAAGTACAAATTGATCTAAAAAATGATTGCTCTAAGCTTTTTCCAACTGTTTCAGCAAAACTGGAGCCCGTGGAGCCCGATGAGCCCGAGGTCAGACCTTTTTGAATTCTTAAGGTCTGACCTCCGGCACTTAGCTTAAAATCTTTTAAATTTTCTCGAATTCTGTCAAAAATAACAATCGTGTCGGAAATTGATAAAGTAAAAGTTATCAAAACAGCTACTATAAATAGCGTGTCCAGTTCCACTCCGTAATAATATGAAAGAAAAACAAAAAATCCTGTCATCACCAATACATCATGTAAAAGAGTAATAATCGCGATAAAACTATATTTCCAAGAAGAAACTGGTTTAGAAACCTTTCTAAAGGCAAAAGCAATAAAAAAAATAATTGCTAAGATGGTCAAAGTTACTATGGAAAAAGCTTTTTTTGCAAGTTCTTTACCAATAGAGGGTCCAATTGAATTAAAATTGGTCTCTTCTAATTGATTTTTTCCATCCAAGGAAAGTGTTTTTAAAATCGAAGAATGCTCTAAATTTGTTAAATCTCGTGATTTAACTAAATAACCTAAATTTCCTGTTGGTTGTAAAAGAATAGAACCTAATTTAAGTGTCTCAAGATCTTTTTGTAAAATGTCCTGAGCTGGGCGTTCTGTTTTATAAACAACTTCAATCAATGCCCCGCCCTTAAAATCTATACCAAGTTTAACTCCAAAAAACATAAATGCCCACACCGAAAAACTAACTAAAATTAGCGATAAGAAAATAAATATTTTTTTGTATTTTATTATGAACATGAATTAATTTTTTAACTGTGAATCATGAAACTCTTTCTCGGCATAAGTTTTGGAAACCACGCATAATTTTCTGGTGAAAGAGCAGAAGAAGTTTCTGCTGGTCTGAGTGCTATG
>JBBUBU010000008.1:0-4999 GCA_038058115.1 Patescibacteria group bacterium
TCGTATTCTGATTTTTTATTTTTAATAGGCTTAGCAAAAACACTAATTCTTTCACGCGAATACAAACTTGAAAGAATCAAACCATCGCCATCTTCATTCAACATACTAATTGCAAAACTCTGATTACTCCCCTGGTCTGAAAATGGATTAAAACGAATCATCTCAAGACCCCGAATACTCTTTTTTACTTTTTGATTTATTAAATTAATTTCTTTTTTCATATTTTCTTTCTCTGTCTTCAAAAAGACAATATCTTTTTGTAAAATATTCATATACTCCTCCAAGTCTTTTGCCTTTTTACCTAAAAAAAATCTTTTTAATCTTCTTTCAGTAAAGAAAATCCAAAAAATTCCAGCAACAAGAACTATCGCAATTAAAATTAAATAAATTTCTATTTTCATACATTTTAATATATAATAATTTTATGAAAAAATCAACCTTAAAGCGGGCAAGGTTCGACCTTGGGAATTCAAAAAGGTCGAACCTTGCCCTCCAAAATCAGAAACCCGTCTACCTGGACCATGCTTCAAGCGCATTAAAAAGCTCGGCAAATCCAGGAGCAATTCATGAATTAGGTATAAATGAAAAAAATAAATTAGAAAATGCTAGAAAAACTATAGCAAGTATTTTGAGCGTGCGCCCTCAAGAAATAATTTTTACCAGCGGAGCAACTGAATCAAATAATTTAGGAATTTTGGGATTAGTGAATTATTGGTGGTCAAGGTCCGACCTTAAGAATTCAAAAAGGTCGTACCTTGACCACCATGTTCCCCACATCATTACCACAAATATTGAACACGCTTCAGTTTTAGAAGTCTGTAAACATTTAGAAAAAACAAAACAAGCTGAGGTGACTTATATGCCAGTAGAAAAAAATGGAATTTTAGATCCAAAAAAAATTAGCCAAGCACTTAGGCCTGAAACAATTTTAGTTTCAGTAATGTATGCCAATAATGAAATTGGAACCATTCAACCAATTCGCAAAATTGCGAAAGAAATTAGGCATTTCAAAAAAATGTCTATGAACAAGGTTCGTAAATACACAGGTCAGACCTTTGGGACATCTTCAAGGTCTGACCTGTGTATTTACGAACCTTGTCCTCCTAGCCCCTTCCCCTATTTTCACACCGATGCCACCCAAGCAATAAATTATTTACCTATTAATATTGAAAAATTAGGAGTTGATATGATGTCTTTTAATGGTGCTAAAATTTATGGGCCTAAAGGAATTGGAATTCTTTTTAAGAAAAATAATTTAAAACTTGAGTCAATAATGTTTGGCGGAAATCAAGAATTTAATTTACGCCCCGGAACTGAAAATGTTAAAAGTGCCATGGAATTAGCGCAGGCCTTAAAAATTACTGAAAAATTAAAGTCCCAGCTTAACGCCACAGGGTTTACAGAAATTGAAAGACTAAACAAATTAAAAAATTATTTTATAAAAAAATTAGATTTTATTTCTAAAAAATTAGAGTTAAAAATTATTTTAAACGGTGATCAAAGTCCCACATTTTTTAAAGGTCAGACCTTGGGAATTCAAAAAGGTCTGACCTTGGAAAAATGTCTCAGCTTGCCAAATAATATAAATATCACGATTCCTAAAATTCCAAGCGATCTTTTAGTTTTAGAATTATCAGCGCGAAAGATTTATATTTCAGAAAAAAGCGCTTGTAAATCAGGCGAACAAAGTAGTTCTCATGTGATAAAAGCACTTCGCACAGATAATTTAAATTCTCTTAGATTTTCTTTAGGCCGCGAAACAAATAAAAATCAAATTGATTATGTTATCAAAAATCTAAAACAAATTTTACTAAAATTAAAAAAATGGTATTAACCCTGCAAGTCAGACTTGCAGGGTTTACCAATTTTCTAACATAATATCTTTAAATTTTTCATTTTTGTTGTTCATGTAAAAAATTAATAATTCTTTCGCTTCTTTTTTAAAATATTTTTCATTTTTTAAAGCATTTAAAATTATACCTTCTGGGTCATTCAAAATAGGACAATTTATATTTTTTATAGATAATCCAAAGCTAGAAAATTCATAATTCTTTGCCCACTTCCAAGCTTCATCAAAATTTGCTAAAGCTTTACAAAGCCCACCAGGAAAACACTCCAGAGTATTTTTTACTAAAATATAAAAAGGTAAATATAAAAGATGACTTTCGCTAACAATAGTTTTTCCTTTGTAGCTACCTTGGAATAAACTACCTTTTTCTTTATATTTATAATTATAAGCAGTAGACATACTACCACAAAGTCTTTGCATAAATTTTGAAATGCCGCCTTTTTTTATTTCTTGTAATAAAATATGAAAATGATTAGGTAAAAGCGTAAAAGCAAGTACATGAACTAAAGGTTTTTGTTCTGGCCAATCTTTTGGTCTTTCATAGAGAGATGTTGATACTAATTCTGACCAATTACGACCATCGTATTCATCATTTAATAAAAAAATAGATCGTAGAAAACGATCTTTGTCTTTTTCGTTTTTTACAATATTTAAACCACGCGTACCGCGATTAATAACATGCACTATAGAATTAATTGCGTGTGGCTCAACTCTCATGTATACAAGTATAACTTATGACAGCAAAATCCACAACCCTGCAAGTCAAACTTGCAGGGTTGTTGCGGATAAATTTTAAAATATGATATAATATAAATTATGGATATTAAAGACTTAAATAAATCGCAATTAATACTTCTGGCTATTTTGTTGAGCTTTATTGTTTCAATTGCAACTGGGATAGTTACCGTTAGTTTAATCCAACAAGCTCCCCCTTCAATAACTACACCAATTAATAGGGTTATAAAACAAACAGTGGAAAAAATAGTTCAACTACCGGGGAATACCACCGTTAAAACAATTCTTATTAAAGAAGAAGATTTGGTTGTAGATGCTATTGAGAAAAATAAAAGAAATTTATTTTCTATAACTAAGGAAGTAGCTAAAGAAGTTAAGGACGAGGTTAAAGAAGAAGGGGAAGGTGAAAAAGAAAGTGAAAAAATAAATCTAAAAACGACTGAAATACCAGCTGGCTTTGGGTTTTTTATTAATTCTGATGGAAATCGTATTCTTGTTGCAGATGGATTATTGGTTGATGAAAAAGCAAATTATTTTATAAAAAATTCAGAAATTAATAATGGTGAAAAATTAAAAGCTAATTTTATTTTTAAAACAGAAGATGGTTTTTCTTTTCTTGAATTGGTTGGAGCTTTAGAAGGTAAAAAAGCGAAAATGACATTACCAATACCTACTTTTGGTGATTTTGATAAAATGAAAATCGGTCAAAAAATATTAACTTTTGGCAACAATATTTCTTCTTTGGTTTTTAATGGCTCAAAAAAATTGCAGGAAAATTTAAAAATTAATCAGACTAGAGAAGACGATGGAGGATTAATTTTAAATTTAGATGGAGAAGTTTTGGGAATAATCTTGTCAGATAAAAAAAATAGCCTTGCCCCAATTAATTTAATACTTAAAAGTTTTAAAGACTACACTTTAAATTTACAACCCACCTCCCCAAAGAGGATAGAAACCAATTAAATACACCCCACCCCCTTACCCCCTCCCCCAAAGGGAGGGGGAAATCCAGATTAATTTTTAAAGCCCCTCTCCTTGGGGGAGGGGTTGGGGAGGGGTAGAGTTATTAAGAAAAAATTTTGAAATTAAAATTATTTATGCTATCATTAAAAGATGACAGCATTCTCATGTAATTATAATTATAACAATGGACAAAATCCAATAAAGATTTGTGTTTCTGGTGCGGCTGAAACTGGCCATTGCGGCATAGATGCAATGGAACAAGCAAAAGAACTTGGAAGAGAAATTGCTCTCCAAGGGGCTATTTTAGTAACTGGCGCAACCACTGGTTTCCCGCTCTGGGCAGCAATGGGGGCTAAAGAGGTTGGCTGATTTTCAATTGGTTTCTCTCCAGCTGCAACTGAAAAAGAGCATGTAGAAGTTTATAAGCTTCCTCTTGACTATATGGATTTAATAATTTATACAGGTTTTGGTTATCCTGGACGTGATTTATTATTAACACGAGCCACCGATGCAGTTATTTGTGGTTGCGGACGAGTTGGAACAATTCATGAATTTACAATTGCTTTTGAAGAAGGAAAAATTATTGGTATTTTTGAAGGACCTTGGGAAATGGATGAGCAGTTAAAAGATATTGTTAAAAAAAGCCATCGAGAAAATAATAATATAATTACCGAAGAAAATCCTAAAGAAATGATTAGTAAAATAATTTCTTTAGTAAGAAAAAATAAAGAATTGGTAAAAATTTAATTTTCTAATAACCATTTATAAACTGGTTTAACAATTATAGTTTTTTTATTTATTTTTATTATTTCCTCATCATTGTCAGTTAAAATTAAAGATTTTGAAATACGCAAATCATCCATTGCCACAGTTAATGACTTTATTTCTCTTTCACGGGTATCCCCATCGGCCAACGACCAACAAACTTGTATTATCTCAGTTATTTTTAACCCTTTTTTTATTAAAAAATCTACCTCTAAGTTATTTTTTGTTTTGTAGTAATAAATATTTTTCTTTTTTCTAATAAGGTCCAAAAATACCATATTTTCTAAAAATTTCCCCTTGTTTTTTGAGAATTTAAAAGAAATAACATTGGCTAGTCCATTATCAATACAATACACCTTTTTAGGAGAAACAAATTGTTTTTTTAAAGATAAAGAATAGAGATTAACTATAAAAAATATGAAACTATTTTCGAGATATTCTAGATAACTTTTTACAGTATTAGCGCTTCCCAAATTAAGAAACTTTTTAAGACTATTGTAAGAAAATAGAGTAGAGAAATTACTTATCAGATAAAGAGAGAGTTCTCTTAAAGATTTAACTTCTTTTATGTCATGCCTGACGGCTATGTCACGGTATAATATATCATCATAAACCTTAGATTTAATATGGCTATGGCTCATTCCTTTATGAATTAGGACACTTGAGTTAAAATGTATTAATGAAAAA
>JBBUBU010000009.1:0-8300 GCA_038058115.1 Patescibacteria group bacterium
TGGCTTTTGTTTTGCGCATAGGGCGTGAAATAAAAAATATTTGTTCTTTGGAAAAAGGAGGTAAGATGATACATCTTGGAGATCAATCACCATGGTTAGGGGGTCTTTTGCGTGCAAAGGTTCTTGTGGAGGCTGGAGAAGAGGTAAAATATTTTACTGTTGACACAGATTTTCCATTTGTCGTCACTGGAAATCCTTTAGCCGTCATTAAAGGTTGGCCTGCCTATAGTTCTATCGCAGTTAGGTGTCCATGGACGCCTTGTGCGCCCGAAGTTAAAGCTGAAACTTCAAGTATGATTTCTAGCTGGGCAAATTCTCCGCCTGGAATGTCGTATTTAGGGGGCCCAAGGAAGGAGGTAAAATCAATCTTGGAATTAGATAAAGATCCGAGTTTGATAAAGCTTCTTAAGGAGATGATCCAAGTAGAAATTTCTTGGGCTTCAAAAATTTCCTCAAGTTCAAAAATTTTTACTTTGGATTTCGAGAGAATTTCTGAGCTTACAAGCAAGCTTCACCTTATGCTTAGGGGGGCAGGGCAAATAAATAGTTTTTCGGGGTTTTTCCAGGATAGCACTCCAAAACTTTGGAAATATTTCCCGTCTGAATATTTTTGGGAAATAGGGCCATGGGGCCGGGCAGAAGTAGGCGCCTCCAATCGGACCGGCATTATTATACCAAAGGGTAAAATAATACCACTTGAAATAGCGGCTCGAGGATATGAGCTAGGGTGTACTAATTTACCATACCTAGACGAGGTTGTAAAACTTCGGGATCAATTTATCAAAGATCTTCCAATCAAGATTGTCAGAGTTAATTTCAATTGGACTTTCCCAGATAGTATTCATCCTTTTGAGAAACTCATTGATTCCTTCACAGCAAGAGAAAGGAATAAGAAAGAAGCTATGGAGGAGGTAAAAATCCTTGCCGAGGTAGTGAAAAAATATTGGGAAGGAAGACCAAGTGTTGTTTCTTACCTGATCTTGGGTGGTTCTCTTGGGGCTACTATAACCCGGGAGACATTATAATAGAATAGATTTGGGATGAGGTTTTTTTCCTCATCCCAGACCTATGTATACATTTAAAATAATAAAATAATAAAATAATAAAATGAAAAATAATATAAAAAATAAAAAATTAAAAAAACGCATTATGTTTTTTTCTGCTCATCCAGATGATGAATTAGCTGGAGCAGGTGGGTTTATCTTAAAAACTCTTAAAGATAAGGGAGTAGTTAGTTTAGTATTATGCATTGACCCATCCGAGCCAAGAGTAAATATTAGTTCTAAAATTGAAAAAGAAACTCGTTTAAAAGAATTTAAAAAATTAGCGAAATCTATCGGCGCCCAAAGTTCTTTCTTAAATTTTTCTCATTACCCTATTCTTTCTTATGAAACAATTTTACCATGCGTAAAAGAAATTAGGTCTTTTAAACCAGAGGTGATAATTATAATTCAGGAAATGGATTACCACACAGAACATCAGATGATCGCAAAAATTATAAAAAGGGCTGTTTGGCATGCGGGACGTTCTGCGTTTCCAGAATACGGGAAACCTCACAAAGTTCAAGCATTATGGGAATCAGAAGGAGATCGACCAATTAATGAACCGAATCATTTTGAAGACATTACGGAAGTTTCTCTTAAAAAAAAATCTCTTTTTTCAATTTATGGTTCTCAACAGGCGCGTAAAGATTTAGCTTCGGCTGCTTTAGGCATCAATGCTTTTCGTGGAATTATGTATAAAAAAGGTCGATTTGCAGAAGCATTTAAAGTAAGTGAATTTTTCTATGGATAAAAATTTTACTATTATTCTTCCAACTTATAATGAAGAAAAAACTATAGTTAAAACTATAACCCAAGCGCTTTTAACCAGCGCTTCGGAAGTTATTGTGGTAAATGATGGCTCAACTGACGCCACAGTTTCTTTGTTGTTGCCAATTATAAAAAACAACCCTCGATTAAAAATAATTTCACACCTTAAAAATAAGGGTTGTGGTGTGGCGCGTAAAAATGGAATTATAGCAGCAAGTAACCCAATTCTTTTATTTTTTGATTCGGATATTGAAAATATAAACAGTAAGATGATGAACAAATTAGTTAAGCCTATTTTAAAAAATGAGGCGGATTTTGTTATTGCTTCTTTTGAAAATTTTGGTCGTATCACAGAATATTTAATTAAACCCCTATTTTCAGAATTTGTTCCAAATTTAGCGCACCTAAAGCAACCAATTTCTGGTATGTTTGCTGTCCGTCGTTCATATCTTGATTATAAAAAAATTAATCCTGGACATTCTATGGCTAGTATTTTACTCAATACTTATTTTAAAGCCGCGCGTATTAAAGAAGTTGATATCGGTTTAATTATTCATAAACATCGTTCAGACCTAGCTAAATGCGATCAAGCACGTACTGAGTGTAATTCTATAATAAAATCCCTATTAGAAAATAAGGTGTTGTATCGTTAATAAGATAAAACTGCCGTTTGACTGCCTTTATTTAATAATATACAATGGAAAGGTGGAAATATCACCTTTCCATTAGATATATGACTACACAGATCGTACCTGTGTAAATTATGTAAATATTTTAATATATGGCTACTGACAACCTTATTGCTAAACTATACGAATCCCCTAAGACAATCCTTACCACCAAGGACATCGCTTTGATTTGGGAAGAAACTAATACGGTCAATCTCCTTTCAAAAATTAAATACTATGCCAGGCAAGGATCACTGATTCGTCTAACTCGTGGCGTTTTTGCCAAAGACAAAAATTATAATCTTAAAGAACTAGCCACGAGTATTTACACTCCTTCCTATATTAGTTTTGAAACAGTTCTTCGAGAAGCTGGAATTATTTTTCAACATCATGATTCTATTTTTATAGCCGGCCCCTATTCTATTATTAAAAAAATTGATAGCAATACAATTGTATTTAGAAAATTGAAAAACAGTGTTCTTTACAGTGCACTTGGTATTAAGAATGAAAAAAATTACAGCATTGCCGGCCCAGAGCGAGCATTTCTTGATACTATTTATTTATCTCCTAAGTTTTATTTTGACAATCTGCGATCCATTGATTGGGATACATGCTTCGAGATTGCAAAAATTTATGACAATAAACAATTAATAAAGCGCTTAAAAAAATATCAGGTTCAATTTCAAAAAAACTATGCTCAATAAAGAAAAACACCAACTTGTTATGGGACAGATTCTCCGAGATATTTACTTGGATACTTCTATTTCATCCCTTATCGGATTTAAGGGTGGCACCTGCGCTTATTTTTTTTATGGTTTGACTAGATTCTCTGTTGATTTGGATTTTGATCTTTTCTCAACTGATGAAGTCACACAAAAATTGGTATATGAAAAAATATATGGCATGTTGGGGGAATATGGAAAAATCAAAGATAATTATATAAAAAGAAATACCATCTTTTTTTTGTTATCTTATGGTGATGCTGATCACAATGTCAAAGTGGAAGTAAATGTCAGAATTCTAATGCTGGATATCAAAGAACATTATGAGGTGAAAGAATATCTCGGTATTCCTATGCTTATTGGTAAGAAAGATTATCTCTTTGCAAGCAAACTCGCGGCCCTGACTACAAGAAATGAAACTGCTATGCGTGACATTTACGACATTTGGTTTTTTGGTACGAATCACTGGGACATTAATGCCGAAGTGATCAAAGCTCGAACCGGCAAAACTATTAAAGAATACATGACTGATTGCATCTCTGTTGTAGAAGCGGTTAAAGACAACGAAATTTTGCGAGGGTTATCCGAACTTCTACCGAGCGAAAAAGAAAAAGCGTGGGTCAAAACACACCTACGAAAAGAGGTTATCTTCCTGCTCAAAAACTACCAATCAGTATTGAAATAAATTTTGGTATTTTTATAGTGCGTAAGTCTGACTTACGCACTTGAGGCTGTATTAGTCAAGACTTTTATTTTGTAATACTTATAAGTATATGTTAAAATAGAATTATGATTTATTTTGAAAATGTTTCAAAGATTTATAATAAAGATTTAGTGGCGCTTGATAATATTAATTTAACCATTAAGGCTGGTGAATTTATTTCAATTGTTGGGCATTCGGGCGCCGGCAAAAGCACTTTACTAAAAATGATTTTAGCTGATGATAAACCAACCATTGGTACAGTTTTTTTTGATTCAACCGATATTCACAAATTAAATAATGGAAATTTAACAAAATTGCGTCGGAAAATTGGCACAGTTTTTCAAGATTGTAAATTATTTTCTAATAAAACCGCTTATGAAAATATTAGTTGTGCAATGGAAGCTGTTTGTAAAACTGATGAAGAAATAAATAGCGATGTGCCACATATTTTAAAATTAGTTGATTTAGGTGATAGAATTTTTCATTTTCCAAGTCAAATGTCTGGCGGCGAACAGCAAAGATTGGCGATTGCACGAGCAATTGTGAATCAGCCAGAAATTATTATTGCTGATGAACCAACTGAAAATTTAGATCCAATTAGTGCTCGTGAAATTATTCAAATTTTTAAAAAAATAAATGAATTAGGTTCTACTATTATTTTAACAACCCATAATAAAAGTTTAATTGATATGATTGGTAAAAGAGTAATTACTTTAGAAAAAGGCAAAATTATAAAAGATGATCAGAATGGGAAATATATGTTGTAAAATTATTTAAATTATTGTAAAGTACAAAACTTAATAAAATCAAAATTTTATAGGCCAGTCCCCGCCCAAACCCCCATAAAATTTTATTTTACTTAAGTTTTATAATTCAAGCTTATAAAATTATTTAAAACACAAATGACTACTTTAAAAAGAATTATAAAAGCAGGATTTATAAATTTTGGTCGCCATGGATTAATTTCTTGGTCAGCTGTTTTGGTAACTACAATTACCCTTTCGGTTATTGTAGCAATTTTTTTAGTTCAAGCAATTTTATTTTCTTCCCTTAGCTATATAAAAAATAAAGTTGACATTACTATTTATTTTAATGTTAATGTGCCGGAAGAAAAAATTAAATTATTGCAAGGCTTACTTGAAAAATTACCAGAAGTTGAAAAAATTTCTTATACTAATGCTAAAGAAGTTCTAAGTCTTTTTCGGTTCCGCCACGTAAATGACCTCCAAACAATCCGAGCTCTTGATGAAATTGAAAATAACCCACTCGGTGCTTCTTTGAATATTAAAGCGAAAGAAGTTTCTCAATATGAAAATATCGCTAATTTTTTAAAATCAGATAATCCATTAATTTTAGGTTCTGTTCCAATAATTAATAAAATAAATTATTATCAAAATAAATTTATTATTGATCGTTTAGATAATATAATATTTAATTCAAAAAAACTTGGTTTTTTAGTTACGCTTATTTTAATAATTATTTCAATCATTACAACTTTTAATACGATTCGTCTTATTATTTATATTGCAAAAGAAGAAATCGTGGTAATGCGTCTAATTGGGGCAAGTAAAACGCAAGTTCATGGCCCATTTATGATAGAAGGAGCAATTTATGGCATACTTGCAAGTATTATAACTATGCTTTTATTTTTGGGGGCAACTTTTTGGCTTGGTAAAAATATGACAAATTTTCTTAATTTTAATATATATCATTATTATCTTGAAAACTTCTTTCAATTTTTTGCCATTATATTATTATTCGGAATATTTTTAGAAGTAATTTCCAGTTTCTTGGCGGTTAGAAAATATTTACCAAAATAGGAAAATAAAGTATAATCAAATTATATGAAAATAGTATTTACGGGTGGTGGAACTGGTGGACATTTTTATCCAATAATTGCTGTTGCCCAAAAAGTTAATCAAATAATAGACAGAGAAAATATAATTGGGGCTAAGCTCTATTATTTTTCTAGTGATCCTTATGACAAAGAACTGCTTTTTGAAAATCGGCTTATATATGAAGAAGTAAAAACTGGAAAATTGCGCACTTACTTTTCTTTTAAAAATTTTGTAGATATTTTTAAAATATTTTTTGGTACAATAAATGCAATTTTTAAAATATTTTCAATTTATCCAGATGTTATTTTTGGAAAAGGTGGATATGACAGTTTTCCAGTACTTTTTGCCGCAAGAATTTTAAATATTCCAATTATAATTCACGAATCAGATTCTGCTCCAGGCAGAGTAAATAAATGGGCTGGAAGTTTTGCTAAAAAAATAGCAATTTCTTTTCCAGAAACAGCTCAATGTTTTATTAAAAATAATGACGCAAAAGATAATAAACAAAGTCCCAGCTTAAATAAAATTGCCTGTACTGGTCAGCCAATGCGAACTGGCTTAGAGTATCCAGAAAATCACGAACAATCTTTTGAATATTTTAAATTGGAATCAGATCTACCTGTTATTTTAGTTTTAGGTGGTTCCCTGGGTGCTGAATTAATTAATAATACTGTATTAGATGGATTACCAAGACTTCTAAAGAATTATCAAATAATTCACCAAACTGGTATTAAAAATTTTCAAAGTGTTACCCAAAGGGCAGAAGTTGTAATTAATCAAAATCCAGACCCCAGCTTAACGCCACAGGAAAGTATAAATTACAAATCAAGATATACTCCAATCCCCTTTTTAAATCTTTTAAAAATAAAAATGGCAGCAGGCGCAGCTACTATTATAATTTCTCGAGCCGGTTCATCGCTTTTTGAATTTGCTGCTTGGGGAATTCCCTCAATTTTAATTCCAATAACAAATAGTAATGACGATCATCAAAGAAAAAACGCTTTTAATTATGCTAGAGCCGGAGCTTGCAGTGTTATTGAAGAAGCAAATTTAACTGCTAATATTTTAATTGCCGAAATTGAAAGAATTACAAATAATAAAACTAGTTTAGAAAAAATGTCTAAAAATGCAAAAGCATTCTACAAACCCAACGCCGCCCAAAAAATCGCTCAAGCCTTAATGGACATCGCCCTAAGCCACGAGAATTAATTTTACTAAAAAATAATATTAGAATAATAATTTCGGGATAAATATATAAGCAAAAGTATTAATTTTATGAAAGAAAATAAATTTGAGACAATTAAAAGAATAGACGATGACGGAAAAGAATATTGGTCGTCTCGTGATCTTGCTAAGGTGTTGGAATATGCTGATTATCGCAACTTTTTGACGGCTGTAAATAAGGCTAAATTAGCTTGTAAAAATAGCGGAGAAGTTATCCACAACCATTTCGTTGATGCCAACGAAATGGTTCAGATTGGCTCAGGGGCAGAAAAACTGATAGAAACGATCTATCTCTCTAGATATGCGTGTTATTTAATAGTCCAAAATTCTGATCCGACAAAAGTTGTGGTTGCAAAAGGTCAAACATATTTTGCAATTCAAACTCGTAGACAAGAGAAAACGGATAACCTGGTAGAAGATCACAATCGCGTTTTTCTACGTGAAGAAATGAAAAAACACAATACTGATCTGATGAAAACTGCTTCTCGGGCAGGAGTAGAAAGTTTTGCTATTTTCCAAAACGCTGGATACAAAGGATTATATGATGGACGTACAATGCAAGACATTCATAAGCAAAAAGGACTGAAAAAATCTCAGAAAATTCTTGATCATATGAATAGTGAAGAACTTGCAGCGAATCTATTCCGTGCGACACAAACTGATGCGAAGATAAAACGCGAGAATACAAAAGGTCAAGGGAGTGCAAACCTTGCCCATTTTAAAGTTGGACAAAAAGTTCGCAATACCATAAAAAGTTTAGGTGGTACTATGCCGGAAGAACTTCCGACGCCAGATGCAATTGGAAAAGCGAAAACTAGAATAACGAAATCAAAGAATAAAAAACTTCCGGGTGGAAAATAAATCTTAACAAACGCAAAAGCATTTTACAAACCCAACGCCGCCCAAAAAATCGCCCAAGCCTTAATGGACATCGCCCTAAGCCACGAGAATTAAAAATTTTTTAATTTAATTATTTAAAATAAACAGCAAGGACTGTCCTTGCTAGGTATTGCTAGGTATAATTTTATCCAATAGCAAAACTGCGTTCAAAAGAAAAGATGAAATAGAAGGACTCTTTAAAAGTAGATTATTTTTAAGTGGCAATAAAAAACCATTTCAGTCCCTTTTTAAAGAAATTAATAGTGAGTATGATTTAAAAACTCAAAATTTTCTTGTAGTGGGCGACAGAATCATTACTGATATTCTTTTCGGCAATATAAATAGTGCAACCACGATACTGGTCAAGCCATTAGTGAAAGAAAAGGATGTTTTTCGCATGACTAAAAGAATCTTGGAGAATTCTCTTGTCTATATATTAAAATTTATTTTGAGAA
>JBBUBU010000010.1:0-10782 GCA_038058115.1 Patescibacteria group bacterium
AGAGAAAATAATAATCTTAAAACTGTAAATTCTACCGGAGATTATCTTTCTGAAACTAAAAATGTTTTCAATTCTTTTGAAGTTTCTAAATCAGAAGATTGTCGTTATCTATTTTCTTCTAAAAACATTAAGGATTCTCTGGGTACTACTGGTTTTGGAACAAAGTCTGAAAAATTACTTGAAGTAGTGTCGACTGGATATTCTAGTAATGTAATAGGTTCTTATTGGGCTGAAAACTGTAGAGATATTTTGAACTGTTTTGATATTAGAAATTGCCAAGATTGTATAGGGTGCGATGCTTTAAAAAATGGCAAATATGCAATTTTCAATAAAGAATATTCTAAAGAAGAATATGAAAAATTAGATATATGACGAAAAAGAATCAAAAATCACAGATTATTATTTATAAAACTGAAAATGGACAGACGAAAATTGATGTTCGTTTTGATGGTGATACGGTTTGGCTTACGCAAAATGCGTTGGCAGAACTTTTTCAGACAACCAAGCAAAATATAGGTCAACACATTAAAAATATTTTGAAAGAAGTGGAGTTATTAGAAAATTCAACTGTAAAGAAATTCTTTACAGTTCAAAAAGAGGGTTCACGCGAAATTTCTAGAGATATTGAGTATTACAACTTAGATCTTATTATTGCCGTTGGGTATAGAGTGAGATCATCACAGGGCACGGCTTTTAGGCAATGGGCGACGGCACGATTGTCGGAATATATAGTAAAAGGATTTGTGATTGATAGTGAAAGATTAAAAAATCCTGATTTGCCGTTTGACTATTTTGAAGAACTTGAACGTACTATTGCTGATATCCGTACGAGTGAAAAAAGATTTTATCGCAAAATTACTGATATATATGCAACAAGTCTTGACTACGATCCTACGCATAATCAAAGCCTGTTATTTTTTAAGACAGTACAGAATAAAGTGCATTACGCTATTACAGGCAGCACCGCTGCGGAAATTGTAGTAGCAAGAATTAATGATAGAAAAGAAAAGCTTGGTCTTACTTATACAAGAGGCACGAAACCGACAAAAGAGGAAATAGTTATTGCTAAAAATTACTATACAAAAGAAGAGCTATTGCAGCTTAATGCCTTAGTCGAGCAATACTTAATTTTTGCCACAGAACAAGCACGCAGGCGGATACCGATGACTATGAAAGATTGGCTCGTTAAGCTTAATGGTTTTTTGAAGATTAATGATCGTAATATTTTGCAAGATGCCGGTAAAATATCACACGAATTGATGCAGGAAATTGCTGATAAAAAATTTGTGGCCTATAAAAAAGCCGAGGCGCAAAAGGATACTGATTTCGATGATGTTGCTTTGCGAGCGTTGAAAAGTACAAAGAAGAAAAGAAAACTTTAAAACAATTTTAAAGTTTTTGAAATAATTTATAAAAATAATATTCGTCTCAGTTGTTTAGTTTATAGCAAAATATACTAATAATTTTATGCAAGAAGAAATACAAGAAAAAATATATGTAATAAAAACTATTAACTTTGAGGGACCATTTCACCTACTTTTAAATCTGATAGAAAAAAGAAAATTTTTTATAAATGATTTATCTTTGGCGCAAGTGACAGATGATTATTTAGCCTTTTTAAATAAATTAGGAAAAATGGAATTGGCGGAAGTTTCTAGTTTTATTGTAATTGCTTCTACTCTTATTTTAATAAAATCAAAATCACTTTTACCGAATTTAATTCTTGATATTGAAGAGGAAAAAAACATAGAAGATTTAGAAAAAAGATTAAAATTATATAAATTCTTTTTAGAACTTTCTGAAAATATAAAAAATAATTTTGGAAAAAAAATAATTTTTACCCCGCAAGAAAAAAAAATAAAATTATTAGTATTTTTGCCTGACGATCAAATTACAAAAGATAGTATGATGACTTTTGCGCAAAATGTTTTAAATAAAATTCCTAAAAAAAATGTACTTAGTGAAATAAGTGTAAAAAAGGTTATTAATATAGATGAAATGATTGAAAAATTAACTGAAAGAATTCAGAATTCTTTAAAAATATCTTTTAAAGATTCCATGTGCTTAAGTTCAAACTACGAGCTTAACGCCACTGTAAGTTGTGAGACAAAACGTGAAGAAAAAATAATTTTTATTGTTGGTTTTTTGGCAATGCTTGAATTAGTACGCCAAGGCATACTTAATGTAGTCCAAGAAAATCATTTAGGGGATATTATGATAGAGAAAAATTAAAATCAAGGTTTAACCTTGATTTCCAAAAATCTAGTACACTACAATGACGATAGTCAGATTGGTTTACGTAATAAAATTATAATTTTATGTGAATTTTACGAAATTATTTATCTTGCTTTAATTTTAAATTTTTTGTACAATATGTACATATGAAAATAGTAAATATTACAGACACTAGAAATAATATTAAAACTTTAATCGATCGAGTTAAATATCGTGGTGAAATTTTTGGTATTGGCCGACGGAATTCAATTGATGCAATACTTATTCAATTTCCAGCAAATTATAATGAAAATTTAAATGATGTAAGTAATATAAATGCTAATTCTAAAAGTTTTGATTTTTTGAAAGATGAGCCAGATCTTTACAATTTAAGTGATTTAAAAAAGATTTATGCATAAAGGAAAAATTGTTTTGGTACCATTTCCATTTACCGATTTGTCTGGCCATAAGGTTCGACCGGCACTTGTGTTACAAGCAGATGTTAGGGGAGACAATTTTATTGTTTGCTTTATCTCTTCTAGAGAAAATAAAGAAAGTGAATTTAATATAAAAGTAAAAGCAAGTTCACAAAGTGGATTAAAAGTTGATTCAATAATTAAAGTTTCCAAAATAGCAACTTTAGAAAAAAGAATAGCCTTGGGTGAAATAGGAATTTTAGAATCAAAAATAATAAAAGAAGTAGATAAAAAGCTCAAAATTATTTTTGATTTATAATCAAAAATTAGTTTCTAGCATCTGTGGTGTTAAGCAGGTACTTTGTTCTTTTTTGGATCTTTCAAAAGCTAATTGAATTAATTTGTCTAAAAGTTTTGAATAAGAAATTCCAGTTGCTTCTAATAATTTTGGATACATACTAATTGCTGTAAATCCTGGAAGGGTATTAATTTCATTAACAAGAATATCGCCATTCTCTTTAAGAAAAAAATCTACTCGTCCCATACCCTCGCAATTAAGAACTTTAAAAGTTTTAATAGCTAAATTTTGAACTTTTTTAATTATTTCTTTTGGTAAAGATGCTGGTATTTTTAAAATTGCTCCATTTGGATCTAAATATTTTGCTTTATAAGAATAAAAACTATCTTGTGGAATAATTTCACCGACAACAGAAGCAATTATTTTTTTTCCACCCAAAACAGCACATTCAATTTCTCTTCCAATAATTGCTTCTTCAAAAATAATTTTTGAATCATATTTAAATGCTTCCTGAACTGCTTTTTTAAATTCTTTTTCATTTTTAACTTTACTAACTCCAACTGAAGAGCCTAAATTAGCTGGTTTAATAAAAATTGGTAAATTTAAAATTTTTACAATTTTTTCAAAATCAATTTTTTCTCCCTTATTAAAAACTAAAAATTTACCAATCGGAATTTCCGCTTCTTTTAAAAGTCTTTTCATAACATCTTTATCCATTCCAACAGCGGAACCAAGAACTCCAGCTCCAACAAAAGGTATATCAAGAATTTTTAAAAAACCTTGCATACTACCATCTTCGCCGTATGATCCATGGCAAACTGAAAAAACCACGTTAATTTTTTCTTGCTCAAAAATATTTATTGGGAATTTTCCATTTTTTTCTATTTTAATTGGTACTATTTCGTATTTTTTTTTATTTAGAGCCTCAATAACATTATTGGCTGATTTAATGGATACTTCATGCTCAACTGATTTACCACCAAAAAGCACCCCAACTCTAATTTTTGCCTTTGTTTTTTTATTTTTATTTTGCATATTATTATAATGTTTTTTATTATTTATTTTACTTGACTTTACTATTAATATCATTTATACTCTTAGTATTAGTGGCTTCGGCCTCCGAGAAAGTCCCCGTAAGGGGGCTTTCGATTTTTAGGGTATTTTGTAATTTACAAATAACATTCTTAAAATCACTCCCTGAAATAGACCCTACTTTACGCAATAATCTTTTAGTACTCAAGGTTTTTATTTGAGAAATAACTACCCATGATTTAACCAATTCGTGTTCTAGTTTATAATAGTATTTATTTTCCCTCCCTTTGGTAGTAAGCGGTAATGTCCAAATCATTTCACTGTTAAATTTTTTAATGATAAGTATTGGTCTTTCAAAATTGTCGTTTTTGCCGTTTGCTTCAACGCCAATATTTAATCCAGCAGAACACCACCAAATTTCTCGTGGGTAAAAAAATAAATCTTTATTGATAATTTTATTATCAACTATTTTTTTCTCACTATTCCATTTATTAAAATTTTTTTCCATATTTTATACGTGCACTAAGTTTTATATTATTGTCCATAATCAAGGTTAAACCTTGATTTTAAAACTTTGTTTCTGTTACTTTTTTTGCTAAATCATTAATGTTAAAATAATCTGGTAATTCTTTAACAGAAGTAATACCCATAAAAGACAAAAGATCAAAACTGGGTTTGTAAATATAAACTCGCGCATCTTTTTCTGAAGTACTTCTTTCTATTAAACCACGAATTGATAATGCTCGCAAAGTAAAACCAGAATTAACCCCCCTAATAAAATCAATTTCTGATTGACTCACACCATCTTTGTATAAAATAATTGACAATGTTTCTAAGCTTGCTTTGGAAAGTTCTTTGTCTAATTCTTCTTTTTGTAAATTTTCAATCAAAGAAGATAATTCAGGATTTGTGCCAAGCATAATCTCTATACCCTGTGGCGCTAAGCTGGGACCTTTTTCCAAAAGAATTATGCCCCTATTTTCAAGACTTGTTTTCAAAACTAAAACAGCTTTTAGTATTTCTTCTTTATCTACTTTCAAAATATCTGCAAGCTTATCTATTGACATAGCTTCATTTTTAAAAAACAATATTGCTTCAATTTTTGCTTCCAATGTCATATTTATTTTATATTAAGCGTTAAATAAATATCTTCCAAGGCTCGGACTGCGTCGCCGGCGGCAATGTTGTTTTGGTGGTATAAAACATCAGTACAATCACCAGCCGCCCAAATTCCTGGAATTTTTGTTTTTTGGGTGGATGGATCTATTATTATTCTGTTATATGTATCTAATGGAACTAAATCTTTTACTAAATTTGTATTTGGAATTTGTCCAATTTCCACAAAAATACCTGAAATTTCTAATTCTTTTTTTTCTTTACTAATTTTATCTTCATAAATAATTCCTTCTACAAATTTTTCTCCTTGTATTTCTAAAATATCCGCATTTTTAATAGTATGCATTTTTTGATTTTGCAAAACTTTTTCTACGGTAATTGGGTCAGCTTGAAAAGAATCATTATTATTTATTAAAGTAACTGATTTACAATAAGCTAACAATTGAGCTGCTGTTTCAAAACCAGCATTACCTCCGCCGATTACCGCAACATCCATATCGGCAAAAATAGGTCCATCGCAACTAGCACAATAAGTTAAGCCTTTGTGTTCCAAGCGATCTGCATTTATCGCTTTTATTTTTCTACGGCCACTACCGGTTGTTATTAAAATTGTTTTTGTAAAGAATTTTTCTTGAGCACCTGTTGTTATAGAAAAAAAAGACTTGGAGGCTCCTCCGTCTGGAGCGCCCTCCAAGTCTTTAGAAATATTTTCTACTTTTTGATTTTCTATAACTGTTAAAGTATCTCCAGCATTTGCTAAAACATGTTTTTTTAAATTATTTGCTAATTCTTGTCCAGAAAGGGAAGTTGTACCAATCCAGTTATAAATTTGATCTGAAACTATAGATTGCCCGCCAAATTCTGTTGTAATAAAAAGTGTTTTAAGTTTTTTGCGTGCCGCATAAACAGCCGCAGCTGATCCAGCCGGCCCTCCACCAATAATTATTAAATCGTACAGAGTCATTTTATTTTTTATTTCTTCTTAAAAATGCTGGAATTGTGCTCCAGTCACTTTCATCTTCAATTATTTCTTCCAATTCTATTTTCTTAGATAGCGGCGTTAAGCTGGGACTTTCTTTTTTTGCAAAATCTTGATTTGTATTACTAGTAGTACTTAAATTTTCTTTTACAACTTCACGGCGGATCACTGGTGCTTGTTTATTTTCTAAGCCCTGTGGCGTTAAGTTGTGACCTTCTTTATCTTTGCCTTTCTCGTTTTCTCTTTCTTTTGATGAATTTTGATTCTGGTTTTGATTACTAAAAAGACTTTTACTGCGTGGAGCTTCACTTCCAAAGCTAGTTGCAATAACAGTAACTTTTATTTCTCCCTTTTTTAATTTTTCATCATGAATAGTTCCAAAAATAACTTTAGCATCTTTATCAATTGACTCAGTAACTAATTTTGCCGCCTCTTGAATTTCTTGAATTGTAACATCATCTCCTCCAGAGATAGCAAAAAGAACTCCTTTTGCTCCGTTAATAGAAATTTCTAAAAGAGGGGAGTTAATTGCTTGAAGGGCCGCCTTTTCAGCTCTTTTTTCCCCAGAAGCAATACCAATACCCATTAAAGCAGACCCAGAATCAGCCATAATAGCCCTAATATCAGCAAAATCAATATTTATAATACCAGGTGTAGTAATTAAGTCCGCAATACCTTCTACTGCTTCTTTTAAAATATTATCACAGATAGCAAAGGCATCTTTAAAATTAGTATTTTGATTAGCCAATTGAAGTAATTTATCATTTGGAATAATTATTATAGCGTCAACTTCTTTTGATAATTCTTCTATTCCTTTTTCAGCAATTTTCATTCTTTGATTGCCTTCAAAAAAGAAAGGTTTTGTTACAACCCCTACCGTAAGAATACCTTGCTCTCTAGTTAGACGTGCAATAATCGGTGCTGCGCCTGTACCAGTACCGCCGCCCATTCCACAAGTAATAAAAACCATATCAGATCCTTTAATTGTATCTTGAATTTCTGATTTTGTTTCTTCTGCAGCTTTTTTGCCAATTTCTGGGTTCATTCCAGCCCCAAGCCCTCTGGTAAGATTTTTACCAATATGAATTTTTTTGTCAGCTAAAGAGTGATGTAGATCTTGAGTATCAGTATTCATGGAAATAAAATTTATACCTTTTACCTTAGAATTTATCATATGATTAACAGCATTTTTACCAGAACCACCAATTCCAATAACTGTTATTCGAGCGAAACTTTCTATAATTGGGTTTATTTTTGCCATAACTTTTTATTTATTATTTTATTAGGTAAATAAGATTTACATTAATAAAATAACGTTTTAATTTAAATATTAATTTATGTCCCAGCTTAACGCCACAACATGATACCATCATACTTAAAAATACAAAAAAATGCAAATTGATTTTTTGGCAAGGCGGGAAATTGGAAAAATACTAGAAAAATGTTAAAATACAAATATGGAAATAAGTAGACCAAAATCCGAGCAACCAATTCCCGATAATGCCAAAAAAGTTTTTGGCGGAGTACTTTTTGATGTCTATCAATGGGAGCAAGAACTTTTTGATGGAACAAAAACTCTTTTTGAAAAACTAAAACGTTCCGATTCTGTTGTGGTTTTTTCAGTATTAGATGATGGGAAAATTATACTCACTGAGCAAGAGCAACCAGGAAAAGAACCTTTTGTAGGTGCGGCTGGCGGACGAGTGGACGATGGAGAAGATATTTTGGAAGCCGCCAAACGCGAATTGCTTGAAGAAACAGGGTACGAAGCATTAGAGTTTATTCTCTGGGACGCTCAACACCCAACATCAAAAATTGACTGGGTTATTTATACTTTTATCGCAAAAGGACTAAAGAAAGTGGCGGATATGAATTTAGACGCAGGAGAAAAAATTACCTTAAAACCAGTAAGTTTTGATGAATTTATTGAAATTGGAATAAATAAAAATTTTGCTGAAAAAGAAATTATCCGAATACTTTACGAGGCTAAACTCCATCCCGAAAAGAAAGAGGAACTTAAAAAGTTATTTAACCCAAAATTTTAATTTACAAATTGTCTGCTAACTTCGACGGGCGTCTGAATTAGCAGACAATATTTTTATACTTGTCCCGCTAATAAAATAAATAATTTTATTTTTGTGTCCTCAGCAGGATATCTTTCCCTACAGGAACAGTATACCTTTTCAATTTTTTAAAAGTCCCAGCCTCGCCCTAAAGGCTATGGCCGAGGGCTTAACGCCACAGGTATTGTAAATTATTAAAAAATAATGAAAAGCTTTTCGATTCCTACGCGCAAGCAAAGCAGTCTGCTTTCTTTCGGACACAAAAAAATAAGCCCATTTTGGTGTCCTCAGTAGGAATCGAACCTACATCAAAAGCTCCGCAAGCTCTTATTCTATCCATTAAACTATGAGGACATATTTAGTTTTCAATTTATCCAAGCACTATCTTATTTTAAGCCAATACTAATCAAAATCATTAAACTATGAGGACAACTATTAAGTATGGAGGTCGGACCTCCATACTAGAAATTAAAACCCTAAGTATTCCATTATTTTTTCTGAAACATGTTCTTCCATTTTCTCTTCAAGAATATTTTTTTTCAAAAAAATTTCGTGAACATCATTCATAAGATAAAATTCTAATGGTACTGAAATTATTGGCATAAAAGGTCTTTCTAATTTTAGAAAAAGTATGTGTTTTATTTCATTTTGAATCCAAAAAGATTTTATATTTTCAAAAAGGAAGAGGGTATTATTTATTTGTAATCCTTTATTGTTTAATTCGTAAAAAATTTCTTTTGGTTTTTTTATTGCATAAAGATACAATAAAGATCCACTTAAAATAATTAAAACAGCAAAAAAATAATTACCATAAATTAAAGCGGTGATTGAACTTGCTGCTATAATAATTCCAAAAGCCAAAAACCAATCTGGGTGTCTTTCTTTTTCTTCATATTCCAATACAGACCAATTTAATTTTTCTTTTAAATTTTCTAAAGGCATATTATTAGTATAGCAAATTTTATAAAAACAACTAAATTTATTTTTTTTTAGTTTTAAAAATAACCCCCACCAGAAATTTTATGTAATTTAAATCCATCAAATTTCTGGTGGGGGCCGAATATAGATTAATGAAATTAATCTATATTCGGCCATTGTCTAGACAACCTTTCTTCGGTTAAAAAAGAAAAAAAAGATATCCCTAACTTGCGATATTCTGTGTTCTTGTTTTAACCTAAACCCAGGTAAGAACTTTTGGAATTCAATCCATAGTCTGTTTTTTAAAAGTGATGGACTGGGGCAGTTGTCCATACTTTTTATTTTTCCACATGATGCAAGTTCTTGAAAAATTTTCCAGCCATATTCTGGGTTGCTTGCCCACGTTGTCTTTTTGTATACATCAATTATCTCTAAAGACTCTTTTAGAGTTTTTGATTTCATGTCATCATAAATTTCAATAACTTCATCTATGCGCACTTTGCTATCAATAATGTCCTTGATACAAAGTTTAACGCTTCCACCGCTTAGTTTACGCATTTTACTTCTCCTTTTTTACGCCAGGATGGCGTGTCGGTTTATTGGTAAATTTTTCTTCATTAAATAAGAAAATATTTACAGACTCATATTCTTCTTTCAAAGAATTAATCTCTTGTGTTTGGTTAAACTTTAACATTTATTGCAACAAATTGCCAGCATAGTAATATAGAAATATAAAAAAATTTACAAATTTGTAAATATAAAAATATCAAATATGTTATAATAATTTTATGCAACTCAAAGTTAAAAAATTAAATTCTGAAGCGATTTTGCCACGTTATGCTCATCCAGAAGATGCCGGTATGGATTTTTTTAATTTAGAAAAAGTAACTTTTCTTCCGGGTGAACAAAAGCGAGTTTTTAGTGGTGTTGCAATAGAAATTCCAGAAGGATATGTGGGACTTATTTGGGATAAAAGTGGTATTTCTTTTAAATTAGGTTTAAAGGTGATGGGTGGGGTGATAGATTCTGGTTATCGAGGTGAAATTATTTTTTGTTTTTTAAATACTTCTAATAAAGAAGTTGTTCTTGAAAAAGGTCAAAAAGTTGCTCAAATGATTATTCAAAAATTTGAACATTGTGAAATTCAAGAAGTGTTTGAATTATCAGACACAGCGCGTGGAGAAAAAAGAGAGGGGAGTACGGGGGATAAATAATACTTTACTAACTTGACGATCGTCAGTTCAGTAAAGTAATATTTTTTAGTTTTTAAATTAAATACTCTATATTGCTCCCTTCATATAAAAATCATTTTCTGGTTTTTGGTCGTGCTTACCATCTAGGATTTCTTTGAAAGAGCGGATGGTTTCAGATAGGGGAACGTATTCACCCTTAATGCCGGTAAATTGTTCAGCTACGAAAAATGGTTGCGAAAGAAATTTCTGAATTTTGCGCGCACGCAAAACTAATTTTTTATCCTCATCAGATAATTCTTCCATTCCTAAAATTGCAATAATGTCTTGTAAATCTTTGTAGCGTTGCAAAATTCTTTGAACTTCTCGCGCTGTTTCATAATGTTCTTGTCCAACAATATTTGGATCTAAAATTGTAGAAGATGAATCAAGTGGGTCAACTGCTGGATAAATACCAATTTCTGAAAGGGAACGATTTAACACTACAGTTGAATCAAGGTGCGCAAATGTATTAGCCGGAGCTGGGTCGGTTAAGTCGTCAGCTGGAACGTAAACT
>JBBUBU010000011.1:0-2143 GCA_038058115.1 Patescibacteria group bacterium
GGCCGACGGGCCGAGCATAGCACTCAGACCAGCAGAAACTTCTTCTGCTCTTTCAGCAGAAAATTATGCGTGGTTTCCAAAACTTATGCCGAGAAAGAGTTTTGTAGTTTACATTATACCATGACAAAAGAAGAAAAACACTTGGAAAAACAAGAAAAACAATCTGGGGGGCATCATTACAATGCAGATGATATTTCTGTTTTAGAAGGATTAGAGCCAGTCAGAAAACGACCCGGAATGTATATCGGCACCACCGGACCAGAAGGCCTCCATCATTTAATTTGGGAAATTTTTGATAATTCACGCGACGAAGCGATGGGTGGCTTTTGTGATGACATTGAAGTAGTTTTTTTGCCTGGCAATAGAATACGTGTTACCGATAATGGACGCGGTATTCCAACCGACATTCATAAAAAAACAAAAGTTTCTGCTTTGGAAGTTGTTATGACAACACTTCATGCGGGTGGAAAATTTGGTGGTGAAGGTTATAAAATTTCTAGCGGCTTGCACGGAGTAGGTGCATCAGTCGTTAATGCTTTATCAATTTTTTGTAAAGCAGAAGTACACCACGAAGGCGGAAAATTTGTTCAAGAATATTCTAAAGGTATAAAAAAAGCTGCGGTAAAAAAAGTAGCCCCCTCAAAAGAATGCGGCACAGTTATTACTTTTGAACCAGACTCAGAAATTTTTAAAGATTTTGGTAAAACTATGAAATTTGACATCAATACCGTTATCCATCATCTTCGCCAGCAAGCTTATTTGGTCAAAAAATTAAAAATTTCTATTATTGATGCGCGCGAGATGGAAATGGACGATATTCTTTTATTAGAAAAAAAAGATTTTTTCTATTTTAGAGATTTAAATTTTGAATTACCATCAACTTGTTTTTATTTTGAGGGTGGCTTAATTTCTTTAGTTAAATTTTATAACCAATTACAAAAACCAATTCAAGATAAAATCTTTTACGTAGAAAAAGAATTAAATGATGTTGGGGTAGAAATAGCTTTGCAATATGTAGATGATGTCATAGACCGCATAGTTCCTTTTGCAAATAATGTTTACAACCCAAATGGAGGCACGCATGTAACTGGTTTTAAAACTGCTTTGACTCGAGCCCTAAATACTTATTGCAAAAAAAATGAAATGTTAAAAGAATCCGAAGGTGGTTTTACCGGCGAAGATGTTTTAGAAGGATTGACCGTTGTAATTTCAGTTAAATTGCGAGAAATTCAATTTGAAGGTCAAACAAAAGCAAAACTTGGAAGTACTGAAGCTCAAGGCGCAGTGGCTACGGTTTTTGGTGAAGCATTTGTTAATTTTTTGGAAGAAAATGGAGATGATGCGAAATCAATAATTAATAAATCAATTTTGGCATTAAAAGCTAGAAAGGCGGCGAAGGCGGCGAAGGATTCAATTTTGCGAAAAGGTGCACTAGAAGGCATGACTCTTCCCGGAAAATTGGCCGATTGCCAAACAAAAAATGCATCTGAATCAGAATTATTTTTAGTTGAGGGAGATTCAGCGGGCGGTTCTGCGCGACAAGGACGAGATAGAAGAACTCAAGCGATACTTCCATTAAAGGGAAAAATTTTAAATGTTGAAAGAGCGCGAATTGACAAAATGTTAGCTTCAAAAGAAATCAGGTCTTTAATAATTGCCTTGGGAACTTCAATTGGCGATAGTTTTGATCTTTCTAAAATTCGTTACCATAAAATAATTATTGCAACCGATGCTGACGTTGACGGCTCACACATTAGAACATTATTGTTGACACTTTTTTATAGATATTTTAGACAAATACTTGATAGTGGTTATCTTTATATTGCGCAACCACCACTTTATAAAATAAAATTTGGTAAAAAAAACAAGTACGCTTATTCTGATGAGGAGCTAGAAAAGATAACGGGTGGAAATGCAAATATTATGAGTGAATCACCAGAAACAGACTCAGAAGAGGAGCCAGAAGCTTCAGAAGAAGGACTAGAAACACGCTTAACGTCACAGGGTTTAGAAGAAATAGATTCTAAAAATAGAGTAAACAAAGTACCATCTATTCAGCGTTATAAAGGTTTGGGTGAAATGAACCCTGAAGAATTATGGGAAACAACTATGAATCCTAAAAATAGAATTGTAAAAAGAGTAA
>JBBUBU010000012.1:0-4447 GCA_038058115.1 Patescibacteria group bacterium
CTTGTTGATGAGCCTAATACTTATTTGATTGCTTGGACGACCACTCCTTGGACATTGCCGGGCAATACGGCATTGGCTATTAATAAAGATATTATTTATGTTTCTTATTCAGTTGAAGAAAATGGTAAAAATAATATTTACATTTTATCAGAAGAAAGCTTTAAGCATTTTCAAGAAGTAGGCAAGTCGTTTTCCCAAAGTCAGACCTTTGGGGCTTCTTTAAGGTCAGACCTTGGGAAAACTTTTAAAGGCTCTGAATTATTAGGTAAAAAATATAAACCGTTATTTTCATATTATGAAAATGTTGAAATGCCAAATAAAGAAAATATTTGGAAGATTTGGCATGCTGATTTTGTAACTTCTGAAAAAGGAACTGGAATTGCTCACCAAGCTCCTGCTTTTGGGGAGGAAGATATGAGTTTAGCTAAAAAAGAAAATATTCCTTGGATTTTACATGTGGACGAAACTGGAAAGTTTAAACCTGAAGTAAAAGATTTCGCTGGCTTATCAGTTAAGCCAAAGTCAACAGAAAAAGATGGTCATCAGAAAACTGACATTGAGATTATAAAATATTTAGCTAAAAGTAAGTTACTTTTTGAAAAAGAAAAAATTGTCCACCCTTACCCGCACTGTTATCGTTGCGAAACTCCAATTATTTATTATGCTTTACCATCTTGGTTTTTAAATATTCAAAAAGTAAAAGATAAAATTATTGAAAAAGCTAAAACCATTAACTGGATGCCAGCTTATTTAAAAGATGGAAGATTTAAAAATATTGTGGAAAGTGCGCCGGATTGGAATATTTCAAGAAATCGTTATTGGGCGTCTCCTTTGCCAATTTGGAAATGTCAAAAATGCGAAAAAAATATTTTTATTGGTTCTCTGGAAGAATTAAAAAATAAAACAAAAAAATCTGGTAATAATTATTTTATAATGCGCCATGGCGAAGCTGAAAATAATGTGGCCAAAATTTTTCGCAAAGACTCTAACAATGTTTCCCTAACCAAAAAAGGCAAAAAACAAGTTTTAGAAAATATTAAAAATTTTCAAAAAGAAACTACGAGCTTAACGCCACAAAGTTTCAGAAAAATAGATCTTATCATTGCTTCTCCTTATCAACGGACCAAGGAAACGATTGAAATTGTGCGTGAATATTTAAAAATTCCAACTGAAAAAATTATTTTTGAAGAAACAATCAGAGAATGGGAACTAAGTAGTTCTTTTGAAGGAAAAGATAAAGAAACTATAAGCCAGTATTATGATTTTGATTATATTAAAAATCCAAAAAATAAAATTTCAGATGGGGAAAGTTTTGCTGATTTAGTTTCTCGGGCGGGGGATTTTATTTACCAAATAGAAAATTCTTATCAAAATAAAAATATTTTAATTGTAAGCCACAGTGGCACTGGTAGGGCTTTAAATTTTGTAGCTGCTGGGATTACTTTTGACGATCTTCCTACTAGAGGGGATGTTACTAAATTGCCTAGCAATGGAGAAATTTGGCCACTATTTTTTACACCCTTACCCCACAACAGAAATTACGAATTGGATTACCATCGTCCATATATTGATCAGTTAAAACTTATTTGCAATGAATGTGGTTCAGATATAAACAGAGTACCGGAGGTTTTAGATTGTTGGTTTGAATCTGGTTCAATGCCTTTTGCCCAAGATCATTATCCATTTGAAAATCCAGCTTGGTTAGAAAATAATTTTCCAGCTGGTTTTGTGGTGGAATATATTGCCCAAACAAGAACTTGGTTTTATTACACCCATGTTATTTCGACTATCCTTTTTAATCATGCGCCCTTCAAAAATATTGTAACGACCGGCACTCTGTTGGCAGAGGACGGGCAAAAAATATCAAAATCAAAAGGCAATTTTCCAGATCCGTGGATTTTATTTAATAAATATGGAGTTGATGCCTTGCGTTTTTATTTATTGAATAGTCCTTTAGTGAATGGGGAAGATGCTAATTTTTCTGAAAAGTCTGTTCAAGAAATTTCTAACAAAATTATTGGGCGACTTTTTAATGTGGTAGCTTTTTATGAGCTATATCCATCAACTTACTTGGAGGTTGAACCTCCACTTGGAGGTTCAACCTCCAAGTTTAATATTTTAGATCAATGGATATTACTTCGATTAGATCAAATTATTAATGAAATTAATAATGAAATAAAAGTTTATAATATTGTTGAAGCAACCAGGCATATTGAAGTATTTATTGACGATCTTTCAACTTGGTATCTCCGTTGTTCCCGGGAGCGGATTAAAGAAGAGACAGATTTGGAAGTCGTACTTCCCCTTGGAAGTCCGACTTCCAAATCACAGTCCACCCGCGCAACCCTTCTTTTTGTCCTAAAAACTTTAGTAAAAATTATAGCCCCTTTTATACCTTTTACTGCAGAAGATATTTGGCAGAGGTTAAAAAAAGAAGGAGATGAAGAGAGTGTGCATCTTTGTGATTTTCCTGGTGAATCAGCGACTGCAAAGTCAGACATTGCAGTCGCTGAAGTTATTTCCAAAATGCAAAAAGTTCGCGAGATAGTTTCGCGTGGTTTTGAGTTGCGCCAAAAAGCCGGCATTAAAGTTCGTCAGCCGTTGGCAGAATTAAGAATTAAGAATTATGAATTGGGTACCCAATGTCCCAGCTTAACGCCACAGTATTTAGAAATTATAAAAAGTGAATTAAATGTTAAGAATATTAGTATAGATAAAAATCTTGTTTCAGAAATTGAATTAAATACTGAAATTACGTATGAATTAAAATTAGAAGGAGATTATCGCGAACTTGCCCGTAGTTTGCAAGATTTAAGAAAGTCCCAGCTTAACGCCACAGGTTTTAGAAAATTAAAACCAAGTGATATAATTTGTATTCAAGTGGAAACTAATGACCTTGGTAAAGAATTAATTAAAAGATTTGAAAATGAATTGAAAAAAAATATTTTAATTTCTGAAATAGAATTTGTTGACAATAACGGTACAGAAATTAAAGTTGACAATTTAATATGGAAAGTTAAAGTTATCCACTTGGAGGTTGAACCTCCAAGTGATACAATAAAGCAATGAGAAAACACAATTTTGTGGTTGGTGAATATTATCATATATACAATCGAGGGAACGATAAAAGAAAAATAATTCTTGATAAGTGTGACATGGATCGCTTTTTGGAAAGTGTGGCGTGTTTTAATACAGTAGAACCAATTGGAAGTATTTATGAACTTTCTTTTCAACAAAAAGAACAACTTGGAGGTTCAACCTCCAAGTTGGTTTCAATAATCGCATTTTGTGTAAATCCAAATCATTTCCATTTTTTAGTTACTCCGCTTGTTGAAAAAGGAATTGAAAAATTTATGCAAAAAATTGGTGGTTATACTATGTACTTTAATGAAAAACATAAAAGAAGCGGGGCACTTTTCCAGGGAAGGTTTAAATCTAAGCATATTTCCGACAATAGATATCTTCTTCATTTGAGTGCTTACATAAACATGAATAATAGAGACAAACTTGGTAATGTAATTTTTAAATTAAGCAAATCGAGCTTAGAGGAATATACAAAAAATGAAAAAGGTTTTTGTGATAAAAAAATTATATTAGAACAATTTAAAAATGGAAAAGAATATCTAAATTTTGCCCTGGAGGCATGGCAAGATACATTAGCCTGGAAAAAGGAATTGGATTTAGATCTACTTGGAGGTTGAACCTCCAAGTAGAACCTCCAAGTAACAGCAAGCACTCATTATGATGCATGCATGCATGCATGTTGTGCAACGAATGAGTGGGTGGTATACTATATAGATAAAGTCGAATTTAAAAAAATAATTAAATAATAAAAAAATTATGGAACAATCACAATATACAACCACAGGCCAACAACAACAACCTTATCAACAAGAGGTTAAGGTTAAAGCTCCTGTTTTTGTAATAATCATTGCTTGGCTTGTGTTATTAGATGGCATTATTAATCTTATCACTGCGCTACCACTTTCCATTTTTAATGGCACGGGAGAGGGACAAATCGCTCTTATACAGGGCATCTTGCTTATTGCAGTATCTTTTGGAATTAGGCGAATGCGCCGTTGGGCTCTATATACCTTTACAGCATTAACAGCATTAGCTGTTGGGTCTTCCATGTATTCTTTTGTAATTAAACCTACTGATGATTTGACTAATTTTGCCGTTTTAGGGATACAAGCACTTGTACTTTTATACTTCTGGGTAATAGGTAAAAGATTCACATAAAAGTTTTAAAAGATTGGTTGTTGGATTTAATATTATTACACTTTATTTTTTTCGTACTGGCTGATTTTTACTTAAATATGAATAATCGATTTCGATTTATAAAAAACGTGTTAATTATTTTTTGCCTTATTGCCGTTGTTGGTTTTTTTGTTTATTCTTTTATTCAATTTAAAAAAACTGATATTGAGGAAAAGGGGTTGATTAC
>JBBUBU010000013.1:0-3229 GCA_038058115.1 Patescibacteria group bacterium
TTCATTTTGGATTGAAAATATTTGCGGCAGTTTTTCTTTTATCTGATTGTCTAAATTTTTATTAAAGAGTATTTTTTTTAACACATAGTTTTAAGAAAACGCCATCAACTTTTATGTCTTTCAAACCTGTAGCATCTTCAATTTTTTTTATTTCATTACTTATAGTATCTTTCATGATCTCCTCTCTAAAAGTTTCAATTGAGTTAAGAATTAATTCATTATCTGTGGAATAAAATATTTTTGTATGATCCTTAAGACTTAGTCCAGAATCCTTACGCGCCGCGTTTACGAGTCGCACGATTTCGCGCTTGATGCCTTCCAATTTCAATTCATGCGTAATATTTGTATCAAGTTCGACCGAAATACTCCCCACTCCTTTTTCACAGACAATATTTTTAACATTTAATTCATCTAAAATTAATAATTTGAAATCGTTTTTTAGTTCATAATTTTTTATCTTTAATTCATGCAAAGGCTGCCGCACCTTAATTCCAGCCTCGTCTCTTTTTGACAAACCGAGTTCAACAATATTCCTGACCTGCTCCATTTCTTTTATAATATTATCAAGCCTCTCGTTTTTTAAATTAATGACTTCTGGCCATTTTTCAAGATGCACTGATCTATCTTTATTTTTAAAATCATTTCCTGTCAACTTTTGCCAAATTTGTTCAGCGATAAAAGGAGTAAAGGGCGCCATTACTTTTGCCAACTCGATCAAAACAAGTTTAGTGGTCGCGAGTACGGTCTGCTTATCTTTTTCGTCCCCATCCTTGAATCTGTCGCGCGAACGTCTCAGATACCAAGTTGACAGATCATCAATAAAACCGCTAATCGGCCGAGATGCCCCGGGTAAATTATATTTTTCCAAATTTTCGGTTATCTCTTTAATTAATTGATTTAATTTTGTTAGTATCCATATATCTAAAATATTTTTTTTATCATTTATGCCTATTACAGAAATTTTATTACCCGACGACATGAATAATTCATAAAATTTAACTACATTCCAAAGCACTATCACATTCTTCCGTAACGCATCTTGAATATCGATTTCAGAAAAATTAGTGTCGTCTCCAAGCATGATTGAACTATTCATAAAATACATGCGCAAGGCGTCGCTACCATATTTTTCCAATGTCGCGCGTGGATCAGGGTAGTTACCAAATGATTTGCTCATCTTCCGGCCGTCTGTCCCGGCTAAAACCCCGCTAACCACAACATTTTTAAAAGAAACAGAATCAAACAGGGCATTTGACAAGACATGCAGATAATAGAACCAACCTCGGAGTTGACCGGTATATTCAATAATAAAATCTGCCGGAAACATATTTTTAAAATCTGCTTGACTTTCAAAAGGATAATGAAATTGAGCAAACGGCATGGCTCCGGATTCAAACCAGCAATCAAATACCTCTTTAACTCTTCTCATAACGCCTCCACATTCGCATTTTAATTTGTGTTTATCTATATTCGGTCGATGTAAGTCATTTACTTTTTCCCCGCTCAATTTTTCAATTTCTTCGGTTGATCCCAAAACTTTTATTTTATTGCAATCAGAGCATTTCCAAACTGGAATTGGTGATCCCCAGTAACGAGACCGAGATAAACACCAGTCAGGTGCGCTTTCGATGTTATTTTTAAATCGACCCTCCTTAAAATATTCTGGCACCCAATTTATTTCTTTATTCGTTTCTAGCATTCTCTCCTTAATTTTTTGGACATCCAAATACCAGGCCTTCTGAGTCTTATAGATCAAAGGAGTATTGCAACGATAACAGAAAGGGTATGCATGGGTGAAATCAGAGCTGGAAAAAATAATGCCTCGTTTTTCTATGTCAAGCAAAACATCACGGTTAGCTTTTTTAAAATAATATCCATTCCATTTTCCGGCCGATTCCAAATAAACTCCGTTCTCATCCATCATGTCAATCATCGGCAATCCAACCATTTCCCCAAGTCGGAAGTCATCCTCGCCGAAATTTGGCGCGATATGGACGATGCCTGTCCCATCTTCGGTGGTTACAAAATTAGCCGCGTAAATTTTGTAGATCTTGTCTGATTTTATAATTTTTTCATTGTTTAGTTCATAAATAGGTTCATATTTTAAACCAATTAATTCACTACCCCGTAGATTACTAACAATTTCGTATCCAATATTTTTTATAACTTCAACTAATCTTTTTTTGGCTATAATATAAAGATCGTTAGTATTAGTTTCTTCATTTTTTATTTTAATTTTAATGTAATCAATTTCATTTCCTACCGCTAAAGCTAAATTTCCCGGCAATGTCCATGGCGTAGTTGTCCATGCCAGCAAATAAGTATTATCATTAATGCCGATGTTTTTTCTTGTTTTACTTGAATTTTTAACTTTAAATTTTACAACGACAGATTTATCGGTTACATCACGATAAGAACCCAAATCCATTGTAATCTCAAATTTAGACAAAGGCGTGGCGCAGCGCGGGCAATGTAAACTAGTGCGATAACCTTCATAAATAAAGCCGGTATCATATAATTTTTTGAAAGACCAAATAACACTTTCCATGAATTTTAAATCCATGGTTTTATAAGCGTTTTTCATATCAACCCATCTACCTATCCGATTAATATACCATTCCCACTGCTCAGATCCTTTATTAACATATGATCGGCAAGCATCGATGAATTTATCAACCCCTAATTCTTCAATGTCTTTTTTATTTTTTAATCCTAGCTGTTCTTCGACTTTGTTTTCCGCTGGTAGCCCATGGCAATCCCAGCCCCAAATACGCTCAACTTTATATCCTTTCATAGTCCAATATCTCGGCACAACATCTTTAGCGATACTAGGAAGTAAAGTCGCGTAATGAGGCAAACCTGTAATAAAAGGAGGGCCGTCATTAAAAATATAATTTCCTTTTGGCGCGTCTTTTGTAATAGATTTTTTGAATATCTCTGCTCGTTGCCAAAAATTTAAAACCTCTTCTTCCATTTTTGTGTATGGGTTTTGAGCTTTGTTAAGATTGTTTTCTTGATTATTTTGCATACTTTTAAATTTTATAAAATTATTAAATCGTTTTTTCTGCGATTCCAGGAGCAGAAAAAATATCATATTCCCCTCTGTAAATTAATAAAAAACAAAATTGAATTCTTTTTAAGAGTTAGGGCGTTAGCCCTAAAAGAAAAATATATATTTCAGCTAACGTTTCAGAATATGCGATGTTTGCCAGCGGTATACTATGCCCGA
>JBBUBU010000014.1:0-2870 GCA_038058115.1 Patescibacteria group bacterium
GTGAAAACCAATAATTTCTCCTTTTTCATTTAAAACTTTTCCTTTTTTGCTTTTAATATAGTGTTTCAAAAATTCTTTTATATCAATTGCACCCAAAAAGCACAAACCCTGACTATCTTTTTTTTGCGCGACCGGTAAATTAAATTTTTTAGCTAATTTTCTAACTTCATTTTTTTTTAAATTTCCAATTGGAAATAAAATTTTAGATAATTGCTCTTGTTTTAAATTCCAAAGAAAATAACTTTGATCTTTTGATGGATCTAACCCTTTTTTTAGTACCGAGGTCAAAATACAGAGGTCAGACCTCGGGTACTCCAGAGGTCTGACCTCTGTATTTTCGACCTCGGTACTTATTTGCGCATAATGTCCCATTGCCACAAAATCAGCACCCATAGAAATTGCTCTTTCAAAAAAAGCTCCAAATTTTACTTCTTTATTGCACATAACATCTGGATTTGGGGTCCGGCCTATTTTATATTCTTGAATCATATAATCAGCAACACTTTTTTTATAAACTTCCTCAAAATCAAAAGTTAAAAATGGAATATCTAAATGCGCCGCAACGCGCATAGCGTCGCGGCGCTCCTCCTCTTCATTGCACGGCAAAAAATCTGGATGCCAAGTTTTAATAAAAACTCCCACCACATCATAACCTTGCTCTTTAAGCAAAGCTGCCGAAACAGCACTATCTACCCCACCCGATATCCCAACAAAAACTATTTTTTTTTTCATAACCCTACTCTAACAAATTAAAAAACTTTTTGCAGGCATCAATGTCAAGATCGGATCTTGACATTGATTTTCCTCACTAATTCCATAAATACTAAAATAAGCGTTAATTTATACTTCACTGATAACCTCAAACCCGCTAAAGCTACCAGTGATGGCGAGACCAATGATTTTTTTGGCAACCCCTTGATTTTTAATTTTTTGAGCAGTCTCGTTTAGTGTAGCTCCAGAACCCAATGCATCATCCACAAGTAGGATTGTCTTATATTTTTTTATGTCGTCAACAATAATAGTGCTTTTAGCATTTTCTACGCGATCCTCAAGCTTGTTAAGCGTCTTCTGGGGTACAGAGACTGGAGTTTTTACCTTTACTAGATTAATGGTTGGTACAGGAAGATTAAGTTGCCTTTCAAGTTCTTTCATGATTTGAATTTCTCGTTTTACGGTTGGTGGAATAAACCCCACTGCATCTATTTTAAATTTTTCCATAAGTGCAGAAATCTGAGGTTTAATTTGATCCACAAGTTCCTTAATAAGAGTTTTGTTTTGGCTTTGTTTTGCATACAAAAGCAATTGGCCAAGCTTGGTTTTTCCAAATCGCTCTATGCTGTAAAAATCAATATAAAAAACTTTGTCTACAAATACTTTATTAAAAGTGTGCTTGATTTTATACATCCCATCAATAAAACTATTCTTTTTGTATGAAAGATATTTCTTAAAAGTTTTTTCGTATTCTAGGGCTGTTTTTTCGATTGGAAGTTTTTGTTTATTGCACCAATATACAAAACCTCTAAAGCCATCCTCCCTTTGACCAGCAGGAGTAATTAGAAAAAAATTTTTATCAATTAATTTTCTAATCCTTGAATCAACATGAATTGTGTCAGTTTGCTTTTTATCCTTTAATATAAAATAAAAAACCCTAGGTGGCTTCCCTATTTTATAAAGTTTACCTTTTTCTAGAAGATTACCTAATTGTTTTCGGATTGCTCTAGTCGTAATAGTTAAATGGTGAGCCAGTTCATTGCATGTTGCTTGACCCTTATTTTCTATATATTTAATAATTTTTTCTGATGTTTTTTCATTCATTAGCGTAGTATATCACATAAGGTTCCTAGTTCCTAGTGTATTAGGAACTAAAACAGCACTATCCACCCCTCCCGATATTCAAACAAAAACTATTTTTTTCATGATTTTACTTAGTCACCAACTTGGTCACCCGGTGACCAAGTTGGTAAAATATTATTTAAACTTCATCTCATTTTTTCTTTCCAAAGTATTTTGCCAAGCTTCTAAAGCAAAATCTAAATATTCTTTTCCGTTTTTAAATTGTTCCGATACAATTTTTATATCACATAAACACTTTTTATTTTCAATATATTCTTCTAAGCTAGATTTACTCAACTTAGTCACCGGGTGACCAAGCTTGTTTCGATTATTCATATTTATATAACTACTTACATGTAGAAGATATCTATTGTCAGAAATATGTTTTGATTGAAATTTTCCTTGAAAGAGCACTCCATTTCTTTCGTATTTTTCATTAAAATATCTAGAATAACCACCAAATTTTTTCATAAATTTTTCAATTCCATCCTTTACTAAAGGGGTTATAAGAAAATGAAAATGATTTGGATTTACACAATAAGCTACCATAGAAACTAATTTTTTCTTGGTCACATAGTGACCAAGTTTTTCTTTTTGAAATGAGAGTTCATAAATACTACCAATTGATTCTAAATTATTAAATTCTTCAATACTTTCTAAAAAGCGTTCTAAATCGTGATTATCAAGAACGATGGCTCTTTTGTCAGAACCACGATTATATATATGATAGTATTCCCCAATAACAAATTTATGTTTTCTTATTCCCATAATAGATATTATATCATATAAGTTGTTAATAATACCACCACTTGGTCACCGGGTGACCAAGTGTAAAAAATTAGTAAATTAAAAGCCCTAACGACAAACATATTGAGTTCGTCATTAGGGCTTCGCATGAATCCATTAAGAACCTCCTTTCTTTGGTTTCAATTCCTGCTTGGTCACCTGGTGACCAAGTGAGTCTTGTATGAAAAATTCATTTACCGCCAAAGCAATTCCGACGGGGTTGAGCTAAGATAATATACAACCCCCATCAT
>JBBUBU010000015.1:0-4267 GCA_038058115.1 Patescibacteria group bacterium
TTTGGACTCTAAAACTTGACTTTTTTTGGATTGAAGTTCGGGTTGGGAAAGAGGATGTTCTTTATGTGACTTACACTGCTTGTGATCAGGGATTACGTATAGCTTTAACCTCGATCAAAATAGAAGATTTTTTAAATCAAAAATGGAATTGGAAAAAACCTATATTAATTTCCCCGCCTAATGCAAATAATAAAAATTGGGTTATTTTTCCAGAAAAAATAAATGGCAAATATGCTATCCTCCACAGAATTTATCCTGAAATTTTTATAGATTATATTGATTCATTATCTGAGTTTAATGGTGTAAAATTTATTGAAAATACTTCTTCAGATCATGGAGGTTTAGGATATTTTAATAAAAATTTTAAAAAGAAAGAAAATTGGGAAAAAAGAATAAAGGGAGCTGGATCTCCACCAATTAAAACTAAATACGGCTGGCTTTTATTTTATCACGGGATAGATGATGAGGGTGGTAAATATAAAGTAGGCGCAATGTTGCTTGATTTAAAAAATCCAACTAAAATATTACATAGAGCTAAAAAACCAGTTTTTGAACCTGAAACCCATTATGAACTTAATGGAAATAAATCTGGTATGACTTATGTTTCTGGCGCGGTCGTGAAAGATGGATTATTATTTTTATACTACGGCGGTGCGGATAGTTATGTTTGTGTAGCTTATGCACATTTTGAAGAATTTGTTGAAGCTTTAGTTCGCGAAAATTCTCCAAAATTAAAAATCAAAACAAAGTTTGGAAAAATAAAAAAATGTTAATATATAGCCCCCGCAAATCAAATTCCCATTTTTTGGACCTGTGGATAACTTTGTTGAAGTTTTGGCTTTTTTTTGGTATGCTTTAGATAGGCAATATGATATTACTTTCGTATTGCTTTCTGTATGGTTGCTTAAGAAAACATGGTTGAATTCGGTAATGATTGTAACCTCGTAGAAATTTTTGTTTGCAGTACAAGAATAATCAATGGTCATTTGTATTGCTCTTTTGCTAAATTTTAGTTAATCGGACAAAAAAATCTCACGAAATTTAGTTTATATATCAAATATCTATCTAATAAAATAAAGGTTTTTTGGGTAATTTTGTACTCAATTATACTGTTTCTCTCGTTAATATTGGCTTTTACTTTACCAGCTGAAGCTTTTTTCTCTTCAATTTTTGCTGATAAAGTTTCAGCTGAGACTAAAAAACCAAAGCCTGAATCAAAAAATTCTCAAAATATAGGCCTTTTACAGGCAAATGCCTCAGTTTTTTCTATTTTAGAGGAAAAAAAATCTAAAGATAAAGATGCAGATACAGATGCCGATACAGAAAATATTATTATTGACGATACGCTAACCGCAACAATTAATCCTTTGGATATTTTGGTTAGTACAAAAATAGATTTTTCTAATACCGACAATACTGATGAAAGTATTTACATTGTTCGGGAAGGGGATTCTTTGTCACAAATAGCAAAAATGTTTGATGTTTCAGCTAATACTATTAGATGGGCTAATAATATAAAATTAGGTGAAAAACTTAAAGCGGGTGATGTTCTTATAGTTTTACCAATTTCTGGAGTTGAGCATGAAGTATTGAAGGGGCAAACAGTAAAAAGTATTGCTGAAAAATATAAAGTAAATATTAATGATATTGTAGTTTATAATGATATTACTGAAGATACAAAATTAGTTGCTGGAATAAAATTAATAATTCCTGAAGGGGAAATGGTAAGTGGCGATAAAAAGGATAAAAATAATTATCCAAATAACTATGATGGTAATTCTGTATTACTTAGCAAAAAAGATAAAAATTTTTATTTAAAAAATCCACTGAAGTCAATTTTTGGGTATTTTATTAATCCAGTTCCTGCGGGACACAAAACTCAAGGCTTACACGGGGCAAGGCATCGCGGTATAGATATTGGTGCCAAAACTGGAACACCAATTTATGCTTCAGCCGAGGGAATTGTACTTAAAGCTAGTTCTTTTGGTTGGAATGGTGGTTATGGAAAAATGATAATTATTCAACACCCTAATAATACTAAAACCCTTTATGCTCACATGAATAAAGTTGACGTTGTGGCTGGAATTCAGATTGCGAGAGGCCAAATTATTGGGGCTGTTGGTTCAACAGGTAATTCAACCGGCCCTCATCTTCATTTTGAAGTTCACAATGCTCAAAACCCCGGCTCTAATTGGTCTTGGGCAAAAAGCAATTAAAGTTTTTACGATGCAGGTCTGACCTGCATCGTTGATTAATTCAATGTCCTAAAACAGATCAGGGGGAGGCACATAAAATTTTGCCCCCCCCCACTCCCTTATCAGGTGGATAAATCCATAAAAAGCTGGTTCTCCACTTTGTTAATAGCACCTAATTTCTCTCCTTTCTTAGTTTTCTGTGTCCAGGTCAGTTAATTCTACTGTCTTTCCTGTGCATATTTCCCGAAGGAATTCAAGTCCTTTTTTAAGTCGTTTTTCCAAAAATTCTTCCCGTACGAATCGACTGACACTAAGTTCGTTTTCCTCGATGTTTTCTATCATTGGATTACTGTCATCGTCTTCCATTTTGTGGCTTCCTTTCTAGAAAAGGAGTCGGCCTATTGTTTATGTGAGGTACATTTACCAAATAGAATTATACATAACTTTTAATTTAAAAGCAAATGTAGCTAGTAGCTGAGCTAATAAAAATAAAAGTCAAAAAAGTCGACCTAGTCCGCAAGACGATTGATTATGTTTTATTATAAATAGGACTTACACAGTCAAAATACTTGCGTAAGTCCTATTATATTAAATCCCTATTAATTTCTTAGTAATAACTGGAATTTCTTTTTTAAAAAATTCCTTAACTTCTTCCCAACTAGCTAAAAAGAAAATTATTGGATCTTGGTCATTTTCTGCATCTTCAAAATATATCATAGATTTTAGTATATGATGATAATCATGGGCGACAGATGGATATTGAGTTGGTAATTTTTTTATCGTTTCTTCTAATGGTTCAAGATTGTTTGCACACCAATACAAATCAAAAAAGTCACGTTTTCGGCCACGTTGAGAAACAGCTACAATTTTCATCACCGCAATATCCTTTGGGTTTAATATCTTGACCGCTCCATACTGTACAAAATTTTGCTTTGGTAGAAAAAATGGGTAAGCAATAAAACTAATTTTAGCTCCAAATAACTTTGCAAATATCGTACGATCCTTACTTAAATCCACACTTAATTCTTTGTTTTGAGAAAGTCTATCTATTATTTCAATATTATCAAAAGTGGAATGTTGAATAAAAAAATCCAAATCAACAGAATTACGATGCCCAACATTAAGTGCTAAGGCGGTACCACCCGCCAAATACCAATCAGTTTCCTTAAGCCAATCTTGAGTAGCTAAAAAATCGAGAGCAATTTTTGTCTCCTTAGGTAAAATATCAAAATATAATTTTATTTCTCCAGTAGGGCTGTCCATAAACTTTTTGTTTCTGGCATTAAACACCTCGACTTTGAAATAATTTTCCTTAAAAATTCTTTATCATAAAATTTAAAAACCCAGTGCACCTCATTGTCGTGACCAAAATCAGCAATACGCTCAATAATATATTGTGCGTTCTTTTTCACGTCAATTTTCTTAGGATCCACATCCCAAAATAATTCTTGTCTAAATTTCATAATATTTTTATTATACCATAATCTAAAAATCTAACATACCTTGCAAAGTATTTTATTTCCACTAGAATTTCTTTCCCAAAGAGTCCCAGCTTAACGCCCAAAAAATTCTGGGTTGGCTTCTTTGATGGAGAGGGAGATTTTATTTCTTTCGGAATCAATTTTTATAATTTTTACTGGGACAATCATTTTTTCTTTTATTAAATCTTCCACTCTATTTACTCGAAAAGGTGCTAATTCAGAAATGTGAACCAATCCATCGGTATTGGCATTAAGTTTTACGAAGGCCCCAAATTCTGCAATCTTAACAACTTCTCCATTTAGTATTTCTCCAATTTTCCATTCACGAGTAATTTCTTCAACCATTTTTTTAGCTGCTTCAGCTGAACCATTTTTGCCAGTAAAATAAATTGTTCCATCGTCTTCAATTGTAACTGTTGCTCCAGTTTTTTCTTGAATTTCTTTTATAATTTTTCCACCAGTTCCAATAACTGATCCAATTTGATCAACTTTAATTTTTATAATTAAGATTTTTGGGGCATGGGCGGAAATTTATGCGCGGGGCGCAGAAATTTACGCCCCCCTATTTTGCAAAATTTATTGGAAGTACGC
>JBBUBU010000015.1:4277-6108 GCA_038058115.1 Patescibacteria group bacterium
TTCCCGCCCCCATCTTTTCCAAAATTTTTATTCTTGCTTCTTTCGCTTGCAACATAGCTTCAGTCAAAATTTTTATTGAAACACCATCAACTTTTACATCTAATTGAATTGCATTAACACCACTTTGAGTACCTGCCACCTTAAAATCCATATCACCGTGATGATCTTCTGGTCCCTGAATATCTGTTAAGATTTTATATTTATTTTCGTCTTGATACATTAAACCCATAGCAATCCCAGCCACTGGAGCTATTATCGGCACCCCTCCATCCATTAAAGCTAAAGTTGAAGCACAAATGGAAGCTTGTGAAGTAGAACCATTAGAGGCCAAAGCTTCCGAAACCAAACGAATAGTGTAAGGAAATTTTTCAACGCTAGGCAATACCATAGCCAAAGCTTTTTCTGCTAGAGCTCCGTGCCCAACTTCTCGTCGTGAAGTGAATCCAGCTTTTTTAACTTCTCCAGTTGAAAAAGGTGGAAAATTATAATGATGCATAAATCTTTTTTCGAGATTTATTTGTAGACCATCAACTAAATTTTTATCGTCGGGCCCACCTAATGTAAGAACCGAAAGAACATGCGTTTCTCCACGATAAAAAATTCCAGAGCCATGCAAAATTGAAGAAAGCCCACCGGCTTGAGCATAAAGATTTCTTACTTCATCCATTTTTCTACCATCCACTCTTTTATTTTCATTAATCGCTTCTTGATGAAGAAGGTCATTTACTGTTTCATCAAATAAATCATCTTCTAAACTAAAATCTTTTCGTTCTAAAAATTTCTCTTGAACCATTTTATTCCAAATGGTATGCAATTCATTTATTTCTTTTTTACCAGAACCACTAAAAAGTGCTGCATTTATTTTTGGTAAAATATTTTCTTTAAATAAAATTATTGACTCTAAATTTATTTCTTCTTTTTTTATAATTCTTTTCTCGGTAAAAGTTTTCGAGAAGTCCGACTTATCCGTACTCGGGAAGTCTGACTTATTCGAAAACTGTGCTAAAATTTCTTTTTGAAAATTTTCTAATTTAGCAATTTCTTCAATTGCTTTTTCGAAAGCCTCAGCTAATTCTTTTTCATCGATTTGATGGGCTGAAGCTTCAATCATATTTATTTTTCCATTTTTTCCACAAACAATTAAGTCAAATTTATATTGATCGTCTTTTTCTCTTAAAGCTTGAGAAGCATTAATTTTTAAAATTTCATCATCGTATTTTCCAATTCTTACAGCGCCGACTGGGCCATTCCAAGGAATATTAGAAATAGTTAAAGCCAAAGAAGCAGCATTCACTGCTAAAATTACTGGATCATTATCGTCAACTGCAATTACCGTTACTAAAACTTGCACTGCGTGGCGAATTTTTTGATCAAAAAGGGGACGCAAAGTTCTGTCAATTACTCGGCCAGCCAAAATTGCTTCCTCGGAAGGCTTACCTTCACGTCGAACAAAACGCGAACCAAGAATTTTACCGGCTGCGTAAAATTTTTCCATATAATCAACTGTCAAATTAAAATAACCCAACCCATTTTGAGCATCTTTAGACATACAAACAGTTGCTAAGACAATAGTCTCGCCATATTTTAACATTACCGATCCATGCGCTTGTTCCGCTAAATCTGTAAAAATTGCTGTTAATTTTTTCCCTCCAATTTCTGTTGAGTACTCTTTTTTTTGCATATTTTTAAATATTGTTAATTATTAAATTTTATAAAAAAGTTTGATATTTCATCAAACTTTTTTATTTCCTATTAAAAATTCTTGGCCTTGGTTGACGATTTTGTGAAACTGGACGATTTTGTGAATTACTACCTAGTTGAGGCACACTTT
>JBBUBU010000016.1:0-1578 GCA_038058115.1 Patescibacteria group bacterium
AAAAAATAATATAAAGAGCTATATTTCTTATTTAAGAAAAGAGTGTGATTTGACCATTGACCGTGTTTATCTTTATGGCTCTTATGCGCGTGGAGGTGAGCGTGATTGGAGCGATGTTGATGTGTGTATAATTTCACCAAAATTTAAGAATTTAGACGCTTTGTCTTATTTGTTTAAAAACAGGAGAAAGCAAGACATTATTAATTCCATAGAACCAATTGGTTACTCCATGGAAGAATTTTACAATGAGAGCCCTTTAGTTTCTGAAATTAAAAAAACTGGGAAGGAAATTAAAGTTTAAAGTATCTTTTTTAAGAAGTATAATATAAAATATATAAATGGAAATATATTTTTAATTCTGGTGAAAAAGAAAGAGATGTGGGTACGGACTCACTATGGAAATAATCTTAAAACGATTGAGTACACTTAACCTATTGTTGTCGCAATTAAAGATGGAAAATTCTTTGTTACGGGTGCTGGCTCTAGTTATGGACATAGTGGTCACGAAGTTAATAATATAGAAAAATAAAAATTATTGCTAAATTATTTTTTTTGTAATTTTTTTTATAAAAAAAAGTTATCCACAGTTTTTTTGAAAAAAAGTATTGTATTTTTTTTTCAAATGCGAGATAATTAAATTAGTTCTATGCAATATTATTTTAAAAATATTTTTTATTTTTTAGTAAATATTTTTAGGTCGTTTTATTGCAAACAAAACTAAAATTAGTAAAATAAATTTCGCGCAAGCGACAAATTATATGGCAGCAAAAAAAGCACCAGCAAAAAAGGCAGTAAAGAAAGTAGCAAAGAAGAAATAGTCTTTCAAAAAACTTCCGACATAAAGTCGGAAGTTTTTTGTTTTTATGCTAAGATATTCTTATGAATTTATTTAATAAAATATTTGGTGATGAAAGTTCTAAATTTCTTAAAAGTACTAAAAGTTTAGTAGAAAAAATTAATGCTTTAGAAATAGATATTTCTAAATTAGAAAATGAGGATTTTCCTAAAAAAACTTTAGAATTTAAGGATAGATTAACTAAAGGTGAGAGTCTGGATGATATTTTACCAGAAGCTTTTGCTTTGGTTCGCGAAGCGGCTAAAAGAAATTTAGGCGAAAGACATTATGATGTACAGTTGATGGGAGGAATTGCTTTACATAAAGGAAAAATTGTTGAAATGAAAACCGGTGAAGGAAAAACCTTGGTAGCGACTCTGCCAGCTTATTTGAATGCATTAATGGGCTTAGGTGTGCATATTATTACAGTTAATGATTATTTGGCTCGCCGTGATGCAGTTTTGATGGGACAAATTTATAATTTTTTAGGCTTAAGCGTGGGAGTAATTAATTCGCAAAATGTTTCTTTTATGTATAATCCTATATCATCCTCAACTTTAACTAAATCAACCCCACCCCAACCCCTCCCCCAAGGAGAGGGGCTTAATACAATTAAATCACCCCTCCCTTTGGGGGAGGGGGCTAGGGGGTGGGGTAAGGAGGAAACAAGTGAAGACCAAAAGCGTGATCAAATTGGCGAATTTAAAATTGTTTATGATTTTTTAAAAAATTGTTCTCGACAA
>JBBUBU010000017.1:0-3642 GCA_038058115.1 Patescibacteria group bacterium
AATTGGCGCTATTTGGTCTAAACTCGAGGCCATCGCAATCAAGCCCGAACGAGATACTGCCCCGTAAGTTGGCTTCATCCCTACTAAACCACAAAAACTAGCTGGCTGACGAATTGAACCACCGGTATCAGAACCTAATGATCCCAAAACCATACCAGCCGCAACTGCCGCCACCGAACCACCGGAAGAACCACCCGGCACCCGAGATGGATCAACTGGATTTTTTACTGAACCATAAGCTGAATTTTCCGTAGAAGAACCCATCGCAAATTCATCCATATTTACCCTACCCATTAAAACTGCTCCCGCCTCTTTTAATTTCTTTATTACAAAAGCATCATAACTAGCCGTATAATTTTCTAGCATTTTGGAAGCTGAGCTAACTTTTCTTCCTTCAATTAAGATATTATCTTTAATCGCTAATGGTATACCAGTAAGCGCGCCTCCCTCACCCCGCTTAATCATTTCATCTGCTTTGCGTGCTTGCTCCCAAATATTATTAACGCCATCCTCAAAAACTTCTAAAAAAATATTTAACTCAACATTTTTTTCTTTAATATTTTTCAAACAAGCCGACACCAAATCCACCGAGGTCAATTCCCCGTTCTTCATCATTTCACCCGCTTGTTTTATTGTTAAATTCTTAATATCTAGCATAAAAATCTATTTAATGAAATTATAATAATATCATAACATAGTTTTTAGCTAGGTGCTGGGCGCCTAATTAAGAGCCTTGATGCCGGGTAAAGTATTTTTAGTTAAAAATTCTAGGGTGGCGCCGCCGCCGGTGGAAATAAAAATATTTTTAGGTTGACTTTTGGTGGCGTTAAGCTGGGACTTTGAATTTAAATAAGAATCTGGTAAACAATTTATCAAATCCCCGCCGCCTATAATTATTTTTTTGTTTTTCTGAGATAATAAAAAGTCTATTATTTTTTTATTATTAGTTTCTTCGCCCTCTGATTTACTCAATGGACCATTCCAAACTATTAATTTAGATTTTTTTATAAGTTCAATTAATTTTTTTGTAGAATTGTTTCCAATGTCTATAATATATTCATTTTCTTCTATTTCATTAATTTTTTTACTTTTTAAAAAACTTTTTGTTAACCTAGATAAATCAGTCGTGGTTAAAACATCTTCCGGTAAAATTATTTTTTTATTTTTTAAAATATTTTTTGGCACTACAACTAATTTATCTATAAGTGACTTTCCAATTTCTAAATTATTTTCTTTAAAAAAATTATTTGCCAAAGCGCCACCGATAAAAACAAAATCCGCTAATTTTAAATATTTTTTAACTAAAGGTATTTTAGTAGAAAATTTTGCGCCACCCAAAATAAAAAGAAAGGGGTGAGTGGAAGTCCGACTTACGCTCACAGGACTTAACCCGAAAACTTTTGACAAATTTTTTACTTCCGCCTCAAGTTGCAAACCAGCATAACTTGGCAAAAGTTTGGGTAATAAAATAATTGAAGCGTCTTCTCGGTGTGAAACAGGAAAAGCTTCATTAACATAAATATCTGCTAAATTTGCTAACTGGCGAGCAAAATTACGATCGCAATCTTGCTCACCTTTATTTTTTCTTAAATTTTCTAATAAAATTATTTCTCCATTTTGCATTTTTAAAATTTCTTCCTCTACTTTTGGTCCAATAATTTCTGGAATAAATTTAATACTTACTGTGGCGTTAAGCTGGGGCATAAATTTATTTAAATCTTTAGCAATTAAATCCAAACTAGCCTCGCCATTCCCTAAATGGCTTATCAAAATAATTTTAGCTCCTTTTTCAGATAAAAATTTTATCGTAGGTAAAGTTTTTTTTATCCTAAAATCATTTTCAAGTTTACCATTAATAATTGGCTCGTTGAAATCAACTCGCATAAGAATTTTTTTACCTTTTATATTTTGTATTTTTTTTATGTTTTGCATATTTTTATATATCGTGAATTACGAAACTTAATAAAAAAAATTAATATTTCTATTTTTTAACTCCGAGGGTTCCTGTTCTGTACTCAGAATAGGCGTAGGAGGAAAAAATGGGAATATTAATTTTTTTTATTAAGTTTCGTAATTTATACTTTACTGATAATCTCTAAAAACTTTTTTGAATCCAAAGACGCTTGACCGACCAAAACTCCATCAATTTTTCCATTTTGCATTAAATCTAGAATATTTTTTTCATTAACTGATCCGCCGTAAATTATTGGAACTGAATAAGCAGTTTCTAAAGGAATAATCTCCGAAAGAATTTTACGAATAAAAATAACCATTTCTGAAATATCATTTGGGCTGACGTCATGTCTTTGGGCAGTACTAGAAATCGCCCAAATTGGTTCATAAGCAATAATAATTTTTTTAAATAAATTTTTCGGCAAATTGTTTAGAGCTTCTTTAATTTGTATTTTAATAAAATTAAAATATTCGTGCTTTTCATCTCTTTCTTTTTCCCCGATACAAAGTATTGGAATTAAATCATTTGAAAAACATTTCTTTATTTTTTTATTTATTTCAAAATTATTTTCCCCCAAAGCGCGCAATTCCGAGTGCCCTAAAATTACATATTTAACACCAACACCAGAAAGCATGCTGGCAGAAATTTTCCCAGTATATGCACCTGATTCTTCCCAAAAAACATCTTGGGCGCCAAAAGTTATTTTTTGATTTCGGCCTTTTCTGTTTAAGGCAATTAATTTTTCTAAATACAAAAATGGTGGGCATATTACAAATGTATTTTTTGTATTTTTATTTATTAAACCCTTATTTATATTTAAAAATAATTTTTCAGCTTCTTTTGCTGAAGCTGGGTTCATTTTCCAATTTGCAATAATTATTTTTTTCATTCGATAATTTTAGCACAAAATTGGAATTTATGGTAAGATTTTAATGTTTTGAATTACAAAGTTTGATGTTTGTATTTTTTAACTCCGAGGGAACCGTCCTGTACCCAGGATGGTCGTAGGAGGAAAAAATAAAAACATCAAACTTTGTAATTCGCGGGATTAGTTTAGTGGTAAAACGTCAGTTTTCCAAACTGAGGTCGGGAGTTCGATTCTCCCATCCCGCACCAATAAGCAAACTGCTTTGCTTATTCGGGGAATCGAAAGCCGGAGCCATGTTTTTTCAGCAGAAAAAACAGGCGAGGCCTGGCTAGTAAAAATTTTGCGACGGCAAAATTTTATACGAAGCCGATTCTCCCATCCCGCACACTTTGAGTTGTAAAACTTAAGTAGGGTCACAGATTAGTACCACAATTATAAACAAAGTTTGATATTTCTATTTTTTTAACTCCGAGGGTTCCTGTTCTGTACTCAGAATAGGCGTAGGAGGAAAAAAATTGGAATATCAAACTTTTTTATAATTTCGTAATTTAAGAGCACCAAATGATAGAATTAAAAGATTTATTATTAAAATCTAGAAATATTTTTCTTTCTCAGGAAATAAAAAATGAACAAATTAGAAAAATTATTTCTGATGCTATTGGAATAACTCTGGAATCAAAAAATGTAAAAATAAAAAATGGTGTAATTTATTTAAATATAAAACCTATTTACAAAAATGAAGTTTTTTTAAAAAAAAATAAAATTCTTTTGGAACTTGAAAAAAATCTCGGCAAAAAATCCCCAACCGACATTAGGTGAT
>JBBUBU010000018.1:0-8124 GCA_038058115.1 Patescibacteria group bacterium
AAAATTTGATTCTAATTTTTTTTACGCTTTATCAGTTTTAATTGGCGCAATTGTTGGTGTTGGAATTTTTGCTTTACCATATGCTGTAAATCAAGTTGGTTTTATTGGTGGTTTAATTTTTTTTAGTCTTTTAGTAATTTTTATTGTTTTTTATCATTTAATTTTTGGAGAAATAATTCTTAGAACGAAAGGAGAGCACAGATTACTTGGTTATACTAAAATTTACTTAAATCCATTTTTTAAACACTTAATTTCATTTTCTACAGTGGTTAGTTTTTTTTGTATTTTAGCGGTTTACCTTTTAATCGGTGGTCAATTTCTTCAATCAATTTTTTCTTCTTCTTCTTTAACTTTAGATAATTATATTATAATATTTTGGATTTTTAGTTCAATTTTAGTGGTTTGTGGTTTAAAAACTTTTGCTAAAATTGAACTAATTGTGGATATTTTTTTAATCTTAATAATCGGCGCCCTTTTTATTTTCACTTTTCCTGAATTAAAATTTAATAATATTTCAAATTTTGAACCTAATAATTTGTTTTTAGCTTATGGAACAATATTTTTTGCCTTAATGGGTGCTTCAGCTATTCCTGACGTAAGGTCAATTTTAAAAAATAAAGAAAAAAAAACATTTTGGGTAATTATTTCTGGTACTATTATTGCTGCTTTAATATATTTAATTTTTATTTTTGTAATTACTGGGTTGTCAGGTAATAATGTAGAAAAATTAGCTACTGAAAATATGAAAAATATTTTTCCCGGCCAATTTTCTTTATGGATGTATTTATTGGGTTTAATATTAGTTCTAACTTCTTATATGGAAAGTTCCCATTTCTTACGAGAATCTTTTTTATATGATTTTAATTTAAATAAATTTTTTGGTATTTTTGTTATTATTTTTATTCCAATTTTTTTAATATTACTTGGCGTAAATGATTTTAGTAAAATTATTGCTTTAGTCGGTTCTATTTTTGGGAGCATAGATGCAATTGTTCTCTTATTAATTTATTTAAAAGCCAAAAAATTTGGTAATCGAGAACCAGAATATAGTTTAAAAATTTCTAACCCATTAATTTATTTTTTTATTCTTATTTTAAGTGTCGGTTTTCTTAGCTCGTTTTGGATTTAAATAATTTAAGCAATTTAATGGTATTCTTATATATAACAAATCTAAAGTAAACATACAAATTGTCATTTTTGCCAAAATAGCCTTATAAAAACAAGGTATTATTTATGTAAGTTTTTTGATTTAATTATATTAAAATAATTTATTTACACTAACTCGACGGCCGTCAGGTTAGTGTAAATTTTAAATCTTAAATTCAATTACATCGCCGTCTTGGACAATGTAACTTTTTCCTTCGGTACGAAGCCAGCCATTTTCACGGGCTTTGGAATAAGATCCCGCTTCTAATAATTTTTTACAGTTAATTATTTCTGCACGAATAAATTTATCATGAAAATCAGAATGAAGAGCCCGACCTGCTTCGGGGGCGGTGGAATTTTTTTTAGTAGTCCAAGCGCGAGTTTCTTTTTCACCAGTTGTAAAAAAAGTAATAAGGTCCAATAGATCGTAACTTGCTTTAATTAAATTATCTAATCCAGTTCCAAAAATTGGGTCTATTTCTATGTGCGGGCCGGGAAGTTGATCTAAAAAATCTTTTTTATTAGGACTTGCTTCAGAGCTATTTAAAACATAAAGAGTTGGTTTTTTAATTCCAGCTAATTCTAGTTCTAAATTTATTATTTCAATATCAAACATTGGATCAACATTTCCAGCCACGTGAATAACATCATCGTCTTCGAAAATTCTTACCACTTCTATAATTGCATCAACTTCTCGAATGTGGGATAGGAATTTATTTCCCAAGCCTTCACCCATAGAAGCACCTTTGACCAAACCAGCAATATCAATAAATTGAACTATTGCCGGAATAGTTTTTAAAGACTTTGACATCACTGAAAGTTTTTCTAATCTTTCATCGGGCACTGGCACAATACCAACCGATGGATCGATTGTACAAAAAGGATAATTTTCGGCTGGAACATTTTTTTTAGTCAGTGCATTAAAAAGCGTCGACTTTCCAACATTTGGCAAACCTACGATCCCAATATTTAAGCTCATAATTTTTATCGTAAATTACAAAACTCTTTCTTGGCATAAGTTTTTTTTCACAAAGTTTACTATTCCAATTTTTTTCCTCCTACGCCTATTCTGAGTACAGAACAGGAACCCTCGGAGTTAAAAAATTGAAACAGTAAACTTTGTTCATGAAAAAACTTACGCCTGCAACGAGTTTTATAATTCGCAGTATTTTATTCTTCTAAAATTTTAAATTCATCGCCATTTTTATTAATAATTCTTTTTTGATTGATAAAATAAATTACAATTGCGCTGGTTATAAGTAGAATAATAAAAACTACTGTTGGTAAATCAAAATTTGTTCCAAAAACATTAGCCATTAAACCTGATTCAATAATTTTTTCTTGGTTTGAGTTTGATTTTAAATCTAGTGGCGTTAAGCTGTGACTTTCGTTTCCCAAGGTCAGACCTTTTTGAATTCTTAAGGTCTGACCTTTGGAAACAACCTCTGTGGCGCCAATCTTGGATTTATATTTTTTGTCTTGAGCTTGTTGAATATTTTTATTTTCACTACCTGTGGCGTTAAGCTGGGACATTAAATTTAAATTTGGGTAAACAGCTGCAATAATTCGGGAAGGCAAAAAAATTTCAACTCTAGTGGCGTCAAGCTGGGACTTAGTTGTCAAGGAAGTAAATTTTGTAACTTTTGATGGAAATATAATTTTCTTGCCCGCTAAAATTATTGTATTTTTAGGAAATAAAAATTCTTTCTCATTACTTTTTAAAATCCAATTTGATAAATTAATTTGATCTTCTCCATTATTTTGAATGGTAATTGATCCATCTAAGCCAATCGATGAAATTAATATTTTTGGCTCCAAAACATTTATTACAAATTCATCAATTGCATCTGGTTCATTTTTGTAATAATTTAAAGTATATTCAAAAGAAATAATATATTGACCAGGATTTTCGTAGGTATATATTATGTCTTCATTTTTAAGATATTCTTTGGACATACCATCACCTAAATTCCAATAAAATTTTCCTTGGGTAAGTTTTTCGCCGCTGTAGCCAGTAATTTCTAATTTTAAATTAATTGGCACACCAACAATAACAGATTTTTGAGAAATAATTTTTGCTTTTATTCTTGGTTTTTCTGGTATAGTTGTTTTAGTTAAGCTGGGACTTTGATTATTGCTGTCCGTAGAAGAACTAGCACTACCACTATTTGCTGAAGATGTTGTTGAAGAACTTGGTGAAGAATTTGTTGAAGACGAAGATGTTGGATTAGTTTCATTTTCTACTCCCGGGGTTGGATTTCTTTCTGACCAAGATCCTGAAATTTTCTGCAAAGATTTTCCATTACCCGCGCCGCCCAAACTAGATTTGTAAGTATATTCATCAATAGGTGTATCCGAAATTCCATTTTTTAAAGCAATACTTTCGCCGGTATTATGTAAAGAAAAACTTGAACCAAAAATAGTGCCAGTATAATTAGGCCAATCAATTTTAAAACTTTGTGGATTTGAGGCAATTATTGCATAACCCCCAGCTTTAATATTTTTTTCATTTTGAACATCAAGACCGTGGTTAGTATCTGCTTCAAAAAATTTCCAACCAGAAAAATCTATTGAATTTTCTGAATTATTATAAACTTCAATCCATTCTCTATCAGTGTCGCTTCCATCTTTTAAGTCATACATAATTTCGCTAATCTCCATATTGGCGAATGCAGAATTATAGTTAAAAAAAATAATTATTAAAAATAAAATACTAAGTTTTCTAAAGGTCAGACCTTGGGAATTTAAAAAGGTCTGACCTTGGGAAAACGACCTTGAGAAAATTTTGCAATCAAATGTAAACATGTTATACTTATAACATGAATGAAGAAAAAAATATAGAAGATATAGATGTTTTAGCGATTGGCGACACGGTAATAGATTATTTTATAAAGTTGAAAGATGCGAGTGTAAGTTGCGATATTGATAGTGAGAATTGTAAATTATGTGTATCTTTTGGTGAAAAAATACCCTATGAATCGGTTACAAAAGTATCTGGAGTTGGAAATAGCCCTAATGCTGCTGTTGCAGCCGCTCGTTTGGGGCTTAAGTCTGCTTTAATCGTTAATGTTGGAAAAGATCAATATGGTCAGGATTGTTTAGATGTTTTTAAAAAAGAAAAAATTATAACTGATTATATTCAAGTACAAGAAAATAAAAAAACAAATGAACATTATGTTTTATTGTATGAAGCTGAGCGTACTATTTTAATTAAACATGAGAAATTTGATTATCAAATTTCTAACGATATTCCAAATGTTAAATGGGTTTATTTAAGTTCCATGGCGGAAAATTCTTTGGATTTTTATCCTAAAATTATTGAATGGCTTAAAGAGCGCCCAGAAACAAAATTAGCTTTTCAGCCTGGAACTTTTCAAATTAAATTTGGTTTAGAAAATTTAAAAGATATTTATGAGCGAACAAATATTTTTTTATGCAATAAGGGAGAGGCGGAAATTATTTTGGGTATTGAAAAAAGTGACATTAAAGTGCTTTTTCAGAAAATGCATGCCCTTGGTCCTAGAATTGTAATAATTAGTGATGGTCCAAATGGGGCTTATGCTTCTGATCAAAATAATATTTATTTTTTACCAATGTATCCAGACATTGCTCCGCCGGTTGATAGAACTGGGGCAGGGGATGCTTTTTCATCTACGCTTGTATCAGCTTTAATTTTAGGAAAAACTTTACCTGAAGCGATGGCTTGGGGCGGGATTAATTCTATGTCAGTTGTCCAATACATCGGCGCGCAACAAGGCCTACTCTCTCAAGAAAAAATTCAAGAATATCTTGCCCTCGCTCCTGAGAATTATCAGGTAAAGAAAATTTAGAAATACCCTCGTTTTAGGCCTAGCAAGGACAGTCCTGGCTAGGTATTAGAAATCAAGGTTAAACTTGATTTCATTTTCTTGCTAAAATTTTTTTTACTGCTTGTTTGATAGAATTTTTTCCCATGCCGTAGTGTTCTACTAATTCATCGGGTGTGCCACTTTGGCCAAATTTATTTTTAACTCCAATAAATTCAATTGGCGTTGGATAATTTTGAGCTAAAACTTCCGCCACTGCAGAACCCATTCCGCAGGCTATTTGATGTTCTTCCACTGTAACTATACCTTTAGTTTCTTTTGCTAAATTAATTATTGCTTCAGCGTCAATTGGTTTTATGGAAGATAAATTTACAACTTTTACTTTTATATTTTCTTTTTCTAATTCTTGGGCAGCTAAAATAGCACGGTAGGTTAGACCACCCGTTACAATAATTCCAACTTGCGCTAAGCCAATACTTGGCATCCAATATGTTTGGGCTTTACCAATTTCAAAAGGAGTTTCTTCGGTGGTAATAATTGGAGTTTTTTCTCGAGCTAAACGCAAGTATGCGGGTTTTCCAGTTTTTGCTAGAGCAATGGTTGCTTTTTTTGCTTCAATTGCATCACAAGGTGAAATAACATCAATATTTGGCAGTACTCGCATTAGAGCAATATCTTCCAGCATTTGATGAGTGCCACCATCGGGCCCAACTGAAATACCTGCATGCGAACCCACAATTTTTACAGGTCGGTCATTGTAAGCAATAGTAGTTCTGATTTGTTCCCAATTTCGTCCGGGGGAGAACATTGCATACGAAGAACAAAATGGAATTTTTCCAACTGCTGCCATCCCTGAAGCAACTGTAACTAAATTTTGTTCAGCCACACCGATTTCTATAAATCTTTTTGGAAATTTTTCCGCAAAAAAATGCATTTGAGTGCTTTCAGTTAAGTCTGCGCAAAGAGCTACTACATTTTCATTTTCTTCTCCTGCTTTTAATAAGCCTTGTCCAAAACCTTTTCTGATTGGTACTTGCTCAAGGTCGTTATTAAAAATTTTTGTATTTAATTTTAAATTTGGGTTTAGCATAATTATTGGTGCTCGCTTTTAATTTTTCCATCTAAAGTCCTAAGTCTTTCTAACGCCATTTTTGCTTCTTCTTTATTCGGTGGTTTTCCATGCCAGTGATAATCTTTTTCAAATTCTGGAACACCTTTTCCGGGAATTGTATGTGCAATAATTACCGTAGGTTTTTCATAAATTGCTTGTGCTTCTTCAATTGCTTCATTTAGGGCTTGGAAATTATGGCCTGCTACTTCAATCACATGCCAATTAAAAGCACGCCATTTATCAGCTAGAGGCTCTAGGGGCATAATATTTTCAGTAAAACCATCTATTTGGATATTGTTTCGGTCAACAATTGCAATTAAATTATTTAATTTAATTTTTCCCGCTAACATTATTCCTTCCCAAGAATTTCCTTCATCTAATTCACCATCAGACATAAAGCAGTACACAAACTTGGAGGTTGAACCTCCAAGTGGAGGTTCAACCTCCAAGTTTATTTTTTCCGCTAAAGCCATACCCACTGCTTGGGATAAACCAGCCCCCAGCGGTCCGGAAGAAGTTTCAATAAATGGTAAATATTCTCGATGCGGATGACCTTGCAAACGAGTACCAAATTTTCTTAAAGTTTTTAATTCTTCAATAGGAAAGTAGCCGGCATGAGCCATGGTCGCGTAAAAGACTGGACAGATATGACCATTAGAAAGAACAAAATGGTCTCGTTCAGGCCAAGTAGGATTTTGGGGATCATGTTTTAAAATATGAAAATAAAATAAAGTAAAAATATCAGCCATACCCAAAGGCCCAGCAGTATGACCTGATCCAGCTTCTACCAACATTTCAATAATTGATTTACGAATATCATTCGCTTTTTTTTCTAAAAATAAAATTTTTTCTTCGGTTAGCATACTTACATTTTACCAAATTTAATCTTAAAATACAAAATTTTTTTTATTTTACTTATCCACAGATTTTTATTGACAATAAAAATTTTAAGAATATAATATCCCAAGCAGGCTCGCCAGCTAAAATAAAATTTGTTTATTTGTTAATCGGCCTGTAGCTCAGTGGTAGAGCAACACCTTACAAGGTGTGGTCGTCGGTTCAATCCCGACCAGGTCGATCAAATAAATTTAGTTGCAACCCCTTTTTCATTTAAAGGGGTTTTGTTTTTTTTGGCTGTGTCTCCCGAACAAAATCTGAACTTTTTTCCAAAACAATCCGGACAGTGATTAATGTGTACGCTCGACGTTTGTAATTATTTTAATATTACCACTACGCTCGACCAATGCGCTAATTCAAGAACTCGGAAACAGATTCGGAAAATTGAAACAAATATTTTGGGAATATGGATTTCCATTTTCCTCGGCCGTAGGCACTGATGTGAAGAAGTGCTTTAGTCTTTTGGATTTTGTTTAAAATAATTTCGAACTTTGTCCAAGATACACCGCATTTGGTTCGCTGACCTAGTGTATATTTTTTATTTTTTTTACCCAAAAGTAAAAGTAAATGCTTGCAATCCAGCATTAGGTATTTCAATACGGAGGGTGTGCTTTCCATAATCCATATCTTCAATCAGCGAGTAAAGAGCTTCATCTTTAATATTTATTTTTTTAACAAATACATCGTCTTTATAGATTTCAACCTCAACACCTTGAGCCGATCCTGCGGTCATGTAAACATTTTTTGCTTCATAGTTGAAAACTATACTTGAGGCATTTTTATTTTCTGCGTATTCATAGTTAAATAACCATGTTCCTTCGAGATACAGTTTATTAAGAGAGATAATTTTTGGTAAAGAAAAAATCTTTTCTCCCGTGGCACTAGCTGATCCATTTCCCAAAAAATTATTCCTACCCCAGCCAAAATAAATTTCTGGACTTTTTACTTTACTAAATTCAACAGATACGATATTTTCTGGATTTGTTGTATTTGAAGACATATCTAGGCTTACATCTAATCTATCCGCCCGTTCTTGAAGAGCTTTTTGTATTGCAATTTCTGTTTCTTTATATTTTCCTTCTCCTGCGTGGTCATAGACAATATATCCGTCAATATCTATAAGATATTTTCTAGGCCAGTATTGATTTTCGTATGCACGCCATG
>JBBUBU010000019.1:0-3463 GCA_038058115.1 Patescibacteria group bacterium
ATTTTTGTTTTATCAAAAAATACAGCAAGGTCAATATCACTTTCTTCCATCATGAATTTGTTTGATAAATACGAGCCAAATAAATAAAGTCTCCAGATAGGGATACCATCCTCTTTTAAGATATTAATATTTTGAATATCACTCAAAATGCCACCGATGTTATCGGTCGCAATAGGACATTTTTCACTAAAAGTAGTAGAACTCCTATATGAATTACCATTATCAAGATAAATAATTTCTGCTCGAGATCGAAAACTATTTAAATTAGATTTAATACCAGCATCAACACCTTTTGCCCGACTACTAGAAATATTAAATAAAACAATTACTGCCATCATAGCCAACAAAGCAACTACGACCATAAGTTCTATGAGCGTAAACCCAGACTTTAGTGCAGATATTTTTTTTATCATAATTTTTTTTAATTTTTAAATAAAATTTAAAAATATATTAAATAAGACCACATTAATTATAACATATTTTAAAAAAACAAAGTATTTAAAAAATAAAATAATTAAGAAGCAGGGCAAATGCCAGTACTACCGTCTGTTGTTGACCCTGCCCAAACTGCTGTAGTTAAAACTTTAGCTGCACCAGAATTATCTATACACCAACCTTTTGCTGGAGCTATTTCACCTTTCAAGCTAGGAACATAAAATGCCCAAAAATCACCACTAATGCTACAAACACGGGTACCCCCGGCTGGGGTTTGGGTTATTATTTTAGCAATAGCCTTTTGAATAGTGGGATCTTGAAATATATTTGTTGTACCTGATGTTGGACAAGTGGTATTAGTAAGTGCGGTTGTTGTATACTTTTGACCATTAGTATCATACCAAATTTCTGCTTGAACTTTCATATTGGCCATCATTGCTTTAACTGAAGCAGATTCTGCTTTATCCCGAGCAGAATTAACCTGACCTAAAACAACGGTAGACAAAATACCAATAATAGCAATTACAACCAAAAGCTCCATTAAAGTGAAACCATTATTTTTTCTCAAAATTAATTTTTTTTCTTTTTTAAGCATAAAGTTTTTGTGTCAGAAGGGGCCTACATACCAGTAAGCAGACTAATGTTAAACTCCAAGTTTTTGTGTCAAAAATGTGCCTGCATACCAGTAAGCAGACTAATGTTAAACTCCAAGTTTTTGTGTCAGCAGGTGCTACTTGAAGTAATCTCCTGCATACCAGTAAGCAGATGATGGCAAAACTCCAACATATGTGCCTATGTGAGTGCGATCACCTGCTTACTGGTATCCAAGCAACTAAATTTTCTACTTTCTTATTATAACTAACTAGAACACCCTATGCAAGGTATATTCTCATTATTCATTTCCATAGTCACTTGTTTAGAAATATCTTCTTCTATTTTTATCAAACCATCAGCCACTGTTATTATATCAGTTTTTTCAATAACAATCCCTACTTCCTTATTTTCCCTAAGAGTGCTTTTGTCAATTGTAAATTTAATTGCATCAACTGCTGACTTGGTCCTCAAGTAATACATACCAGTTTTTAATCCTTTTTTCCAACCATAAAAATGCATTGAGGTTAATTTAGCAAAATTTGGATCTTGAATAAATAAATTAAGAGATTGTGATTGGCAAATAAAAGCACCTCGATCAGCCGCCATGTCAATTAAAGATTTTTGTTTTATTTCCCAAACTGTGCGATAAATTTCTTTTATTTCTTGTGGAATTTCTGAAATATTTTGAACTGAACCATTTGCTAAAATAATTCTAGTTCTCATTTCATCACTCCAAAGATTTAATTTAATTAATTGAGACAATAAATGTTTATTCACCACAATAAATTCTCCAGACAAAACTCGACGAGTATAAATATTGGAACAATAAGGTTCAATACATTCATTATTGCCTAAAATTTGTGAAGTTGCCGCGGTTGGCATTGGAGCCAATAATAATGAATTTCTAATTCCATATTTTTTCACCTCTTTTTTTAATTCAGCCCAATCCCATCGCTCCGAAGGCTGAATTCCCCACATATCATATTGAAAAATACCTTGAGATACTGGAGAATTTTTATAACTTTCATAATGCCCATCTTTTTTTGCTAAATCTTTTGAAGTTGTCATGGCTGCAAAATAAATTGTTTCAAAAATTTCTTTATTTAATTTTCGAGCTTCAAAACAATCAAAAGGTAAATTTAAAAGAATAAAAACATCCGCAAGGCCTTGCACCCCAATTCCAATCGGTCGGTGTTTTAAATTTGAATTTTTTGCTTCTATAATTGGATAATGAGTCACATCAATTACTTTATTTAAATTTTTAGTAACTACACAAACTATTTCAAACAATTTTTGAAAATCAAATATTTTATTTCCATTATTTTCGGTCACAAAAGCAGGCAAAGCCAATGAAGCCAAGTTACAAACTGCAACCTCGTCGGGAGAAGTATATTCAACTATTTCAGTGCATAAATTAGAACTTTTAATCGTACCTAAGTTTTTCTGATTTGATTTCTCGTTGCAAGCATCTTTATAAAGCATATAAGGAGTGCCAGTTTCAATTTGTGATTCTAAAATTGCAAACCATAATTCTTGAGCTTTAACAACTTTTCGAGCCTTTCCCTCTTCTTCATATTTGGTATATAATTTTTCAAACTCCGCTCCGTAGCATTCCGCCAAACCCTTTGCTTCATTTGGGCAAAAAAGTGACCAATTACCATTTGCTTCAACTCTTTGCATAAATAAATCCGGAATCCAGAGGCCAAAAAAAAGATCTCGGGCTTTTAATTCTTCTTTCCCGTGGTTTTTTTTCAATTCCAAAAATTCAAAAATATCAGAATGCCAAGGTTCAAGATATATCGCATTTGCACCTTTTCTTTTTCCACCTCCTTGATCCACATAACGAGAAGTTTCATTAAAAACACGCAACATTGGTACCAAACCATTTGAAACACCATTGCTTCCTTTTATATAAGAACCAGCAGCACGAATATTGTGAACATTCACAGAACTACCTCCAGCGTATTGTGCAATTTTTGCACATTGAGTTATGCCTTTATAAATTCCATCAAGACTATCTTCTATAGTTAATAAAAAACAAGAGGAAAGTTGCGGAACTCGTGTACCTGAATTAGCTAAAGTTGGAGTAGCGTGAGTAAAATATTTTTCAGACATCAAATTGTAAGTTTCAATTGCGGCATCAATATTATTTTTATGAATACCAACTGAAACCCGCATTAACATATGTTGAGGACATTCTACTACCTTGCCATTCATTTTTAATAAATAAGATTTTTCTAAAGTTTTAAAAGCAAAATAATCATAATTAAAATCGCGATCATAAATAATACTTGAATCTAATAATTCAGCATTTTTTTGAATTATTTTATAAACATCTTCTGAAATTAATGGTGCCTTTTCCCCATTTCTAGGATTGATATATTCATATAAATCTTTAATGTTTTCGAATATTTTGCGAAATTTTCTGTAAAAA
>JBBUBU010000020.1:0-12943 GCA_038058115.1 Patescibacteria group bacterium
AGGGAGAGTCCCCTGTTTCTGTTGGTTTGTATTCTTCAACTTCTGGAAGTTCGACTGGTAAATCTTTTTCCCTTACCGGCACCCAACCAGCTTGCGCTGAGTCTCCTGCCGAAGCGCATTTTTGGCAGCTTACCATTGGAATTGGTTCTCCCCAATATCTTTGGCGCGAAAAAATCCAATCACGCAATTTATATTTCGTAACAATTTTTCCACCAACTTTTTTAGTAATTTCTTTTGCATCAACTAAAGGTCTATCAATGATAGGTAAATTATATTTTTGAGCAAAAACCTTATCTCTTTCATCATATTGCGGCACAGCCATAATTGCGCCAGTTCCATAACTTGCTAAAACATAATCGGCAATAAAAATAGGTATTTGTTCTTGATTAGCTGGGTTAATTGCCTTGATGCCCTTTAATTCAATACCAGTTTTTTCCGCCTGATCATTCATTCGAGACATATCAGGTTTTTTCTTTGAAGCTAAAATATATTTTTCAACCTCGGTGTAATTTTTTATCTGATCTTTTAATGTTTCAACTAAACCATGTTCCGGAGCTAAAACCAAAAATGTCGCACCCATTATCGTATCAGCTCTGGTGGTGAAAATTTTTACTACCCCTCCCTCCACTTTAAATTCAATCTCACTCCCCTCCGACTTCCCAATCCAATTTCTTTGTTGAGTTTTTACTCTATCGGGGTAATCAACTAAATCTAAATCTTTATCTAAGCGATCCGCGTATTTTGTAATAGCCAACATCCATTGTTCTTTTTCTTTTTTTTCAGTCGCACTACCACAACGTTCACATTTACCATTTACCACTTCTTCATTCGCTAAACCAATTTTGCATTTAATGCACCAATTTATTTCTGATTTTGCTTTATAGGCTAAATTATTTTTAAAAAATTGTAAAAAAATCCATTGAGTCCATTTGTAATATTCTGGATCAGTGGTATTGGTCTCCCGTGACCAATCAAAAGAAAGCCCCATTGCTTTTATTTGTTTAGTAAAATTTTTAATATTTTTTTTAGTAACTATCTTTGGATGAATTCCAGTTTTAATCGCATAATTTTCAGCCGGTAAACCAAAAGCATCCCAACCAATTGGGTAAAGCACATTATATCCATCCATTCTTTTTTTTCTAGAAATTACATCCATTCCAATATAAGGTCTAGGGTGTCCAACATGCAAACCTTCACCTGAAGGATATGGAAATTCAATTAAACTATAAAATTTTTTTTTCTTAGTTTTAATTGGGTCTTGCGCCTGAAAAGCTTTTTGTTTTTCCCAAATATTTTGCCACTTTTTTTCTATTTTTTTATGATTGTAATTTTGCATCTTTATAATTGTGAATTACAAAACTCTTTCTTGGCATAAGTTTTTAAAACCACGCATAATTTTCTGCTGAAAATTTGCTATGCTCGGCCCGTCGGCCTGTGCAATGCTTTTAAAAACTTACGCCTGCAACGAGTTTTGTAATTCGCAGTATCTTAAGATATTAACACAAAAATTTTAAAATTTAAAATCCTAGCATTAAAAATTAGACCTCTTGCGTAAGCCTTCTTTTTTACGAAGCATCTTTCTGTTTTATATATCTCCGAGGGTTCCTGTTTTACGCTTTAAAATACTTAAATAGGCGTAGGAGTGTATAAAATGGAAAGATGCTGAGTAAAGGGTTATGCAAGAGGTCTAATTTTTAATTCCCGAGGTTCGGACCTTTAACATAGCTTCAAGCACATGATCTACTTTTGCGCCAACTGATTCACAAGATTGATGAAAGTGGGAATCTTTTTTTAGATCGGGTGTAAAATTAATATTATTTAAAAAAATACCGCGAGTCGGATTTAAGATAAAATCTAATTTTAAATAAGGTGGCATATCAAGGTGTTGATGAATATTTTTTGCTAAATTCTCACAATCGATTTTTTCCAAGGTCAGACCTTTTTGAGTTCTTAAGGTCTGACCTTTAAAAAAATCTGTGGCATTAAATTTTTCTAAGTCCTCGGGAGCTTCTTTGTGTAAAGCTAGAGAGGTGTGAAATGGAAAAATATAAGTACCCTGATTTCTAAAATTTGAAACTGCATGAGTAGAAATATTTTTTCCAGAAATTAATTCTTCAATTAAAATACTTTGCTTGTGGGAAATTCCATCCTTGATACCATTTACTAATTCTACAAAAGTTTTAGCTACATAAATACCGGCGTCTCGACTTATTAAATTTACTCCCTCTCCTTCGGGGAGGGTTGGGGTGGGGTTGAGTGCTGGGGAGAGATGTATGATCCAGGGCGCGCCAAATTTTTCAAAAATTTGGCGCGCCTTTTCGAAGGCATACTCCTGTGGTGTTAAACTGTTTCCAAGGTCAGACCTTTGGGACTTCTTCAAGGTCTGACCTTGGAAACAATAAGCTGGTAAAAGAACATGGCGAGGCATATTTACGCCAATATTTTTCATGTGATATTTTAAATTTTCTCGTGACTCATTTGAATTTCCAGAAAAAATTCCACCACTAATACTAGGAACAGAAAAATCTTTTAGTATTTGCGATAAACTTGGATGCGCTAAATTCCAAATTAAATCAACTTTTTTAAATAAATCAGCCGGAATAATTGGCAAACCATTAATATGCCAAATATAAGTATACGGTGGCGTTAAGCTGGGACTTTGATCAACTAAAATATCGTGTACTTGAATTTTTTCAGAAAAATTTTCAAAAAGATGTAAAATTAAATCCCCGCCTTGTTTTATAGAATTTTCATAATTATCTCCTTGCCCGCCCCTTAAAATACCAATATTTTTTTTATTCAAATTCATAAGTTATGGTTACATTAGAAATTATTTCTTGTTCACCAGATTGAACACTTGGAGTAAAAGAATCACTTACTGAAGTTACCATAATTTCTGCCGATCTTGCATAAATAGGGCCAGGATACTGTGATCCACCTTCATTAAAAGATGTAATTCTTTTTAATTTCACACCTAAATTTTTAGCTAAAATTTCAGATTTTTCTTTAGCCTTCTCAATTGCTTTTCCGCGAGCTTGATTTTCAAAATTTTCTTTATTATCTATTTCAAAATTAATATTACCAATTATTGCTTTAGTATTATTATTTACTATTCCATCTAATATTTCATCAATTTTTTCTAAATTTCTAACTTTTATAGTAAAAACATGACTAATTTTATAAGAACTTATTTCTCTTTTACAATCCCAACAATATGATCCTTGATTAATTTTTTCATATTGAGGTGTTACATTATATTGAATTGTTTTTATATCTTTTTCTTTTACCTCAACTTTTTTAAGATAATTGATAATATCTTCAGATTTTTTAGAATTTTCTGTTTGGGCTTCTTTTATTTTTTTATTATCAGTAATTATACTTACACTAAAAGTTGCAACATCTGGGCGAGCAAATATTTTTCCTTCCCCAGTAACTGAAATTTCTCTAGTCAAAAGTTTTTCATTGCTCTCTTTTTTATAAAACTCGTGCCAACTAAGAATAAAAAGATAAGAGAATAAAGAAAAAATTACCAAAACAATACCAACAAATAAAAAATTAGTATAATAACCAAAATATTTTTTCACTTCACAATTTTTTATATTATTTTCCTCCATATTACTATTTTAACAATTCAAATAAAAAAAAGCAAACCCTCGAAACACGCAGGTGTGACCTGTGTATAAAATTAAATACAAATTAAATTCGATTCTAAATACTTTTTTATCTTTTCCTTATCTTCGTTTTCAGATTCACCCTTAAAATAAATCTCAATAAAATCAACTGTATTCGTTAAAATATAATAAGCATAGATAACACGAATACCACTTTGCACTCCGCGACCCTTAAGGGCTTTGCATGCAAACTTTTTTATTTTACAAATTTTTAATTCATCGGAACAGAAATTAGGGATTTCAAAAATAGCGTTTGAATCTGTCTTTTCTAAGGCACCATCTTTTAGAACACCAACATGGTAAGGCTCGATTGTTGCCAATTTAACCATTTCTAAATCTACCTTAAGTGATCTAAATTTTTTAAGTAATCTTTTGAAATCTCTATCAAATTCTTGAGTTTCTCTGTAATTAATCTTGTTCATATTCTCTAACAGAAGTCTCTTTGGTGCGATAAAACACTGCTTCATATTTTATAATTTCGTTTTCTTTTGCAATAAGCCAGGGTATATCCTCATGAGAATAATCACTTAATTCTTTGGCATTTTTATCGCTTAATCTTACCAAGACTTCATCAATATGTTTTATTTCATTAGCACTTAACACAGATAGGTCTGGTTCTCTGCGTGGTAAATATTTAGTTTGATCGTGTAGAAAATACTTACTTTTAACTGTTTCAAGTTCTCCTTTTATTTCCATTAATTCCACAATTTTTTTAAATTCCACTGGAGTTGGTCCAAAATGATTTTTTATATATGTCGCTCCAATAAGTTGCTCCTCAAATTTTTCATAATAATCGAAATCAATGAAATAAAGAAGTTTATATAAAACCGTCATTCCAACATTAGATTTACTACCGACTTTTTCTAAAACATAGAGTAATACTTCTTTAAATTTTTTAAGATTTTTTTGTGGTACATCAACACGAATTTCTTGCTTCTTTTTTTTCTCTGCATTATCCTTTAGAGAAACTTTAATACAAGAAATTTGTTTTCCAGATATGAGCTCAATAAGAGTAACATTAAAAATTTCAGCAATTTTATTTGCCTGAGAGATGGTAAGTTCCTTCGCTCCTTTTTCAATTTCTATGTAGCTTGCCCTTGAGACACCAATTTTTTCAGCGACAAAGGCCTGAGAAATACCCTGATTATTCCTTAGCTCTATTAAAAATGTATTTTTAATCATAACTCTATTATATTCCAAGCTAAGGTAGATGTCAAGAAAATAGACAAGTTTATTGTAAGTAATATTAACAATTTAAATAAAAAAACAAATACACAAGTGTGACCTATGTATAACTGTGTATAAAAACAAAAAGAGTGGAGGATCTTACAAAAAGACCCCCCACCCTCCATTCACGCCAGCACCGATAAGTAACCGGTGTCAACAGGGTACCCTGTAGCCATTTCTGCTACAGGGTTTATGGCCATACCCTAAGGTAGCTGTCCCCTCAAATTTTGAGGACATAGTACCATCGGGACCAGTTGAGGCAACAATCTTTGTCCTGTTTTGATCCAGGGCAATATTAGCTGCGTCTCTGACGCCAGAAGGTATGTCAGCCCCAAAGCCCTCACCTTTGTACTCTACTTTCTTTTCCCCAGTTTTTTGGTCAACTACCATAATAGCAGTCCCATAAGAACATGAAGCAAAAGCAAAACAAAAAGATAGAGTAACCAAAAACCACCAACCAAAATAAAAAATCTTTTTTTCATTCTCCAATGAAACCATTCTGACCTCCTTCTATAAAAAGTTAAACAATGCTAAAGAATGCTGGCATTCTTTAGCTCCATTAAAAAATCAAAAACCATCTGAACAGAGTATAGCATAAAAATTATTTTTTGTCAAGAAAATTACTCGGACAATTCAACTGTTCCTTTTTCGGGATTTATTTCACTTTCTGGTATATTTAAAGTATTAAGGATAGTTCCCATAATTGTAAATACTCCCATCATAATAGCGAGCCCAATAATTCCATACAACATATGCTGTTTTCCATCAGTAATTTTTTGCTCATTTTCTTGATTACTTAAGAACTCAAAAACTCCATAAAGAAAAAAAAGTAATGCTAAAGAAAACAACAACACAATAATCGGGTTAATAATAACCCGATTAGCAGTTGCTATAAAAGAGTCAACGCTTGCATAAGCTGTATTTACAAAAATATCCATAAATAAATTTAATAAACTAAATACCTATATTTGGAAGACTTGGTGCCATAAATGACTGAGTACCCAAAAAAGTATTTTGAAGTATACCTACCAGTCCCCACATACTAATTATAACAACCAAGCCAATAAGACCATAAACAATTTTATCTTTACCTCTTGATTTTGCTTCTTCGTCCTCAGAAATAACATATTGTATTACACCCCAAATAAAATAAAGAACCCCTATAGCAATCAAAAATGGAATTAGTGCACCAAAAATGTCCTGCAATCTACACAATATATTTTGAATCTGCACACCCGTAGTACCAATACCACAACCAGAAATAACTGGTTCAACAGCCGCAGCTAAAGCTGGCATAAAACCTAAAATAGAACCCCACAAAACAATTAAATATTTTTTTATATTCATAAAATTAATTCCGCATTATCTACGGACAAGTTAAATTAAAAAATTAATAATAATTAATACGACTTTATAATAATACTATAATTATACAAAAACAAAATAAAAAAAGCAAATAGCGGGCAAATTAAAAATGTTAATTACTTAACAACCTTAATCCCAGTTATCTTTAAGTTGGGGTATCATAAACTCAATACCAAAAGTATTGGTTAATATTCCCACTAAACCCCAAACCGAAATCATAACCGCTAAAGCTATAACGCCCCAAAGCATAAATTGCTGACCTTCCTTTTTTGCTTTCTCTTCATCCTTTATAACATATTGTACCACACCCCAAATAAACATAGCAAGAGCCAAAGCAAAAATAAGTGGAATTACCGCAGAACCAATAATGCAAGTAATATACTGTACATAATCCTGAAATTTAGGATTAACTAAACCACTTAAATCGCAAGCACTTCTAACGCGCGCACTTCTGTCAAATCCTAAACTACCATCTAGGGTAGTACGGGGGGGTATAGTAATTCTAAAGGGTGTAACAGGTCTTCCACCTTCATTGAATGTCGTATTGTCACTACCACCTTCACTGAACGTCGTATAATTAAATGTATCGTCACTGTTTTTGGTGCTGGTTGGTAAAACAGTGCATGAATCAATGTTAGTAATAAGACCAGGACCACATTGCGGCGAAGAGCCCTGGTCATATGTTGGATCATAACATGAAGTAAAGCCTTCACTTGCTTCTTTACACTCTAAATTTCCTGGTATATCCCTAGAAAAAGAATCTGCGCTAGCGCAATAAACTTTATCTTTTGCGTCATATTTATGGTAATAGCCTCTTTGGCAATGTTTAGCTTGTGCGACATTTACATTAAAACTATTAAAATTTATACCGAAAACAAAAAATAATATTAAAAATAATATTGGGAATTTAAAATTTTTATTCGCTTTTATAATTAAATTATTTATCATATAAATTAAAAATATTGATGGTCTGGATCTGAATCGAAGAATTCAAACCGTTTTTCCTTTTTTTCTGCTGCCTGTTTTATCTCTAATTCTTTTTGAAAAGCATAAGAAACTTTTTCTGAAAGTATTTGCTCAATTTTTTCTAAAGTAGAAAACCTTTTCTTTATATTGGGATCATTAGCCTGATAAAACTTCTTATCACTCAATTCCCCTAAAGTTACTTTCATTTGGTTAGTAACATTAATGAGAAATTTTAATTCTTCTTCGGTATAATTTTGTTTTTTTTCTTTTAAACTTTTATCTTTTGAATAAAATTCATCAAAAAATTTATCAAAAACATTTTTTAAAAATACATCTGCATCTTTTTGAGTTTCAAGCTTTTTAATATCACCTAATACTTCTATATTAACATCTTTTGCCCAATTAACTGCGCTAGTAATTTGAGATTCATCAATTTCGTATGGTACAAATTGATTTATTGGCTCTTTTAACTCTTGCTGTTTTAATTCTGGTTTTTCTTCTAAGCGTTTTTGTTCAGCATCTCTTAAATTAATACTTTCTAACCTCGCATCTCTTAACTTAGATGGAAATTTGCTAATTTTTTCATTTATTATTAAATCAATTAATACCTTGCATGCGTTTAATTTATCGTTATCTAACTTGCTATCACTATTGGCTTCAATTAAAGAATATATATAATTTTGTATTTCCTTAGAACTTTTAACAAGAAAATCTACATCACGTCCATCATAACTACGTGCAGTATATCCATTTTCTCCTTTTTTTATTATTCCTTTCTTTGGATAATATAATTCTAACCTAAAATTTTCTAAATTTTTTATTAATTTTTCTAAATTTACTAGATTATCAATTCCCTTAATATTTTCATATATTTCATTTATTCCAGACCAAACATTAATATGTTCTGGAACTTTTATTTTTGCTTCCTCTAGGTTTATTTTATCTAAAATAGCTTTAATTGGCTTAAGTCTGTGAGCCCGTATTTCCTCATTTGTTATACCACCTAAACCTAACGGATTTGATTCTGGTTTGTTGGTATTACTATCAATTGGTGTAATTGCCTCTTCTTTTACGGGCGAAGTTGATCCTTCTGCTGGCTTATTTTCTCCCCCCGTTTCAGGTTCAACTTTTTTTGGTACAAATGATTTTTTTGCTGTGTTGACTTTTACACCTGTTGACTTAAACTGCCCCCCCTTATTCTTAAGTTTGTCAATTCTAATAATCAAGGTCTCAATAGCTCCATTGGGAGCATTTATTATGGTACTTAAATTACCATTCTTTGGTTTATCAACAGTCAACGCACTTAAAGAATCTTTCATTCCCTGAAGAGCTGCCATAAGTGACCCTCTTTCTTTTCTTGAAAACTTATTTTCCATTCCAAAAACCAATCTGTTATAGTTTGTAAAAAATTTACCAAGATCCTCAGCTAACTTGGCTGTATCACTTTCTGTGTTTTTATTATCTTTAATATCTTTCGCAAGCTTTTGTATTTCCTTTACCGTTGAAGTGTTTTTAGATTCAATAGTTTTTTCCCTCAATCCAGGCTTATTGTTGTCAGATGTAGTAGTAGTAACAGAACCTTGACTATGTGCTTCATTGGGTTTACCCAAATCCGCGGCAGTAAGAGCAGCTAAAAACCCAACACTACGCACAAGATTGCCAACTTTACCAGTCGTAATTTTTTCAAGAAAAGTTTTTTCCTTTTTTTGTTCTGTGTTTAAGCTAGGTACTTTTTCTTTTGTAGGGGGTCCCTCGTTCATATATTGTATTATAATTTAAATACACCACAAAAGTCAATTACGCACACTGAGGAGAACCCTTGATTTAGTATATTCAAAAAATAATTAAAACCCTACAAATTCTTCAAAGTTCCCAGAATGAATAACATTAAAAGAACTATTTTGATATTTTTGCCAAAGAGTTGGGGGTAATTTCTTTTTGTTTGGATTCCAAGTAAATTCAAAACCATCAATTTTACCATTTATTTCTTCCACTAAATCAACTTCCGTTTGTGTAAAAGTACGCCAGAAATAATAATTAATATTTTTATTATCGTATTCATTTTTTTTCATCCTCTCAATAATCATTGCGTTTTCCCAAAGGGCGCCAATATCATTTCGCGAATCAAATGGGGCAAAATTATTAATAATTGAATTTCTAACTCCCAAATCAAAAAAATATATTTTCTTTGATTTGGAGATTTCTTTTCGTTTATTAGTAAAAAATGGTGGGATACGAAAAATTACAAAATTCTTTTCTAGAAGATTTATATACCGTTCAACCGTAATTCTATCAATACCTAAAAGATTACTTAATTCGTTATAAGAAACTTCAGAGCCTATCTGTAATGCCAAAGCCTTAAGAAGATTTGTTAAAATAGACGGATTTTTTACTAATTGAAATTCTAAAATGTCTGCATAAAGAGAACTAGAGGCAATCTCATTTATTATATTTCTTTTTTCCACAAAAGTATCACTAGCAACTACATTTGGGTAAAGTCCATAAGTCAAAATATTTTCTAAATCTTTACGCATTTCCAAAATATTATCTTGATAAATTTCAGGTAAACTTAGGGGGTATAAATGAAATACTATTTTTCTTCCGGTAAGAGCTTCGGAAGATAAGTTAAGTAGGTTGAAACTCGAAGAGCCAGTAACTAAGATTTGTTTTTTATTTTTATAATTATCACATAGGATTTTTATTGTTTGACCAATGGTAGGAATTTTTTGTCCTTCATCTATAAAAACAATATCATTTTTACCAACTAATTTATCTAAAAAACTAAAGTCTTTATTATTTAAAAAATCTCTATCGGTCGGGTTGTCGCCATTAAAATAGATAACTTTTTTATTTTCGTCTTTGAATGAATTTACTATTCGTTCGCACATTGTGGTTTTACCCACTTGCCTAGCGCCAACAATAATTATTGCTTTTCCTGAAAAAAAGGCCTTTTTAATAGATTTTTCTAAGATTCTTGGGTATTTACGCATAAATATGTCTAAAATTATGATTACACTCACAATATTATACTTAAAATTGTGAGTTGTCAAGCATTCGCAATCTATGACCTAAAATAACACCCATTTATGAGATATCCACTAGGGTCTTGGTAATATTATTTGTGAGCTATAACAGTCTAGCGTTTTTCCTTAAGAAATCTTAAAATTTCTAATTTTAGAATGCCACGGATTTGTTTAAATTTTTCGGGAGACAAAAGCACATTAAGGTCTTGCTCGATTATCGTCTGGGTAATTTTTTTTTCAATAAAATCAGAAAGTTGCTTAAAAAATAATTTTTTACTGGACCCTGTGGCGTTAAGCTGGGACCTTCTTTCTTCGATTACACCATTTTCAATCTCATATCCATTAATAAAAAAATGATGCAGATCATAAATATCTCTACCTGCAATACTATGGTGTTTTTCATATCGGTCTAAAACAGCCACTAATTTATTCGCAAACATTGTTTCAATACTTTGACAAGTTATAATTCGATCAATCTCAACTAATCTTACTGGCTCATATTTATTTGCTTTTACTTGCCAAGTAGCCACCTCTACTTTTAAAGTATTTCTTTCATCTTTTTTATTTGGATATTTCAAAAAATATTGAGGAATTATCTTACTGCTATCTTTTATTTCTAAACCGAGTTTGGCAAAAATATTTTCCATTTTTTTTCTAATTTTTGGTAAATCTTTCTGATCGCCCACAAAATCAAAATCTAAATCAAATGAAAAACGATCCAAAAAACCACGCAAGGTAGCAGAGGTACCTCCCTTAAAATATAAAACGCTAGCTAAAAATTTATCATCGCATAAAGCTGATAAAGTTCTTAAGAGCCAAGCCCAATGAATTGCATCTTTTTTATTTAGTAAAATCATATATATTATCTTGTATTTTTTTAACTTTTTTCCAGTCAATATTATTGCGATTATCAAAATAAAAATTTGGGCAAAAATATAAAATATCTGCAATTGCCCTCTCGGTGGTAGCTAGATAAATTCCATTTTTTATATACAAACCTTCAGCCTGAAACAAAAATTTATCATCTAACTGCCGCGAACGATAATTAATATTTCCAATAGAAAATTTTTTTGACTCTGAAGAAATAAGTGTAATATATTTTACATCTTGTAAAATTATTCCCGCCTGGGAAAGAATACTTTCTGTGCTAACATAAGCAAATTTATGTAGAGCTTTTATTCCCAAAAGATAGGGGTCTATTTTAGTTATTGGCTTTATGGCATACATTCCTTTTTGTGCTCGAAAAATAAGTTGTGCTTGTGAATATCTTTTTACGGTAGTATGCAGGGTATTTTTATTATTAATATTCCACAAATTTGCCAAGTCTCCGACATGAAAAACTTGCTCACCTAGCTGGGCCAGCTTAGCAAAACGACCTATTGTGCCAGCATTAATGCCAATATTAATACTTGTGTTCATTTTTTCTGTACTCATATGTACAGTATAATCAAACTATTAAATTTGTCAACATAAAGTCTTATCCAACACATAATTATGTCTCATTATTTAAAAATTTTCCACTTGTTTATTAACCTCTAAATTATTTGTGCACTTATTTATGATGGTATTTTGCCAAGACTTAACCTTTTTTTTAAAATTATCTTGGTATTCAAAATTAGATATTTCATGATCTTTTGACTTTAAATAATTACATACGGATAAATCTCCAGACTCTAAAAGTTTAATATTTAAACTCACTTCAACTATTGATTTACAGTAATTGGGCAAATTATTTTTATGAAGATCAATTAATTTGTTACAAAATTCAGGATCAGTTTTTTCCTCGGATTTTGTAATAATACAATTAGTTTGTTTCTCAAGTTTACGCCATGAGTCAGTAAATAAATTAGTATCACAATTTGTGTAATAAAGTATTAAATAACCAGTATAATTATAAGCTCTAAAAAATAAAATTATAATAATTATTATTAAAAACCCATGTAAATAATTTTTTCTTAAAAGTGATGTGTCTTTGCCATGAATTTTTTTAATCCATAAAATTATTTCAAAGATTATAAAAAGTATTATTATAGCAATACTTATAATTATTATAAATTTTAATAACAAAAATCCTAACGGTATCAAATAGCTAGTTAAAAAAGAATAAATAATTGCAATTAGAATATCATAAAATAAAAGCTGAGAATGACTTTTATGACTTAAAAAGTGTAATATAATTATAGGAATTATTAAGAACAAAAAAGCAAAAGGTATTCCAAGAATAATCACAGAAAATGTATCTAGATGTGCTCCTGCAATTTTTGGTATTAGTAAAAAAATTAATGCAAGTATTGTTTTCATAAATTTATTATTTCTAAAGGTTTAACGCAACCACTCATTTTGGGATATACCAGATTGTAAAATTATACCTTTTAAATAATTTTCTTACCATAAGACATATTTTATATTAGATTAATGCCATGCATAACAACTTGATAGGGGGACTTAATTGGTTTAGAAGAATTTAAATTTTTCCAAAGCTTTTCGTATTCAGGATCAATATCTTGATTCCTCAAAAGCAAATAAACTACTGAAATGGAAACCTCAATACACTCTTGAAAAAGGCCTAAAAGAAGCCATTCAATGGTACAAAATTTTCTTCAAAACACATGATGCTAAAAAATTTTAAAGGCAAAAGGATATTAATTACCGGTGGAAACGGATTTATTGGATCAAATCTCACCAAATTTT
>JBBUBU010000020.1:12953-13351 GCA_038058115.1 Patescibacteria group bacterium
CAATATCTTGATTAAGAGAAGAATATTTCCCGCCTGCTTTATAGCAAGATTTAATATAACCCTCTACTGCCTGGAGTAAATTCATAAAAGCAAGCTTAGGGTCATCCGCGGATTCAACAATATTAAACTCTAAAGCCACTGCATACCATATGCCTTTTTCTTGAAAAACTATATGCCTAAATTTTCCTCTATTTGGTGTATTCATAACACTACCATTATAACATACATTACTTAAAATTTGTATAATGGTGGCGTTAAGCTCGTAGTTTGAATTCTTGAATCGCAGTAATGAGTTCTTTTTCGCCAGCTTCGGTCCACATTTTTTGTTCACGAATTTCTTTATAAAAAGTTTTAGCATTATTTTCAGTATATTCATGTAAATTTTTTTCAAATTCTTT
>JBBUBU010000021.1:0-5258 GCA_038058115.1 Patescibacteria group bacterium
AAGTGTATTGACCGGTCGATATAATTCTCTCCCTTTGCTTACGAGATTAGTGAAGTCACCCATAATGGTGTACTCCAAATACCCCCATGGGTTCCTCGAGCCTGAAATCATAGTCGATGTCTCTACTCTTAAGAATAAACCTTTTATTGTTATCGTTTAATGTTGTTGAATAATCAACAACGTATGAGGGTTTGCTTTTTCTGGCATACCTTCCATTGCTACCCCTAACTCTCCCTTGTTTTTTTAAACGATTGGAAATAATAATGAGATCAAAATAATTCCCGCAATTAATACACCTATAAAACAAAATAGGTTCTGTCCCGGAATCTGGCGACATCTCTGGTTCCTCACATACAAATCCATTACATCTTTTACAGTTCATTTTTCCCCCTTTTCTTGTCAGTTAAAAAATTTAAAACCGTTCAAGTTCTACATAGAGAGTATCATACTATTATGCGTATTGTCAAAAAAATTATGCAACGACACGATACTTTACTTATATCTCCCCATAATTTCGTCTTCGACTTCAGCGCGGTCACGACCGTATTTTAGGTAAGAAAGTTCTTTTAATTTTTCTACAACTTCAAGATTACCTTTTTCGGGAGGTAATGTTTTTAAATTAAATGGTTTTACTGGTTGGCCATTTACTAAAATATTCATATAGGCATTAAAATTATCTAATTTAAGAATATCCTGCGCGCTAAAAATAGGTTTAAATCTCGGTTCTAAAAAATTAGCGTCTTCGGTGCCCACTCGAAAAATTGCCATTGAACCAACATTGCCAAAAACAGCATTTTTAATTTTATCTTCTAATTGAGTAATGTATTGATGCGCAATATTTAAAGACAAACGATATTTTCGAGCTTCAGATAAAATTGAAGCAATTGAATCAGTCGTAACATTTTGAAATTCATCAATGTATAAATAAAAATCATTCATAGGTTTTCCAAACATATCTACCCGAGATAATGCTGCCATTTGAATTTTTCCAACTAAAACCAAACCAATTAAATTCGCATTAATGTCCCCCAAACGCCCCTTGGAAAGATTTACTAAAAGAATTTTCTTTTGGTCCATAATTTTACGAAAATCAAAAACAGAATTTTGTTGCAATACAACCGGGCGCATAATGTCATTAGAAATAAAATTATCAAATTTAGAAGAAATGTATGGTACGAAATTTGCTAAAGATTGATCCCCGCTTGTTTTTTCCGCGGCTAACCAAAATTGTTTAATAATGGGATTTTTGCATTTTTCTAATTTCATATCACGAAATTCTTTATCTGCTAAAACTCTAGTAATTTCTAAAAGGGTTGAGCCAGAATCTGGATCCTCCATTACCAAAAAAGCGCTATTACGAAAATATTGTTCAAACATCGCGCCACCACCAACCTTCATGTCAAAAAGTTTATTAAAAATTCCCATTAATTCATTTACAACAAAAGTTTTTTGCTCGGGATAATTTTGATCATATTCCAACATATTTAATCCCATTGGTCGCGGAATATAAGCTGGATCAAAATAAATTACATCATCAAAACGTTCAGGTGGAATTCTTGATAAAATTGTCTGAATATCAGTTCCGTGCGGATCAATATAGCAACAACCATCACCATTTCTAATGTCTTGAGTAATCATATTTAACATAATATTAGTTTTACCGGTGCCAGTCTGACCAATAACATAAAAATGACGCATTCGATCTTCGCGCGACAAACGAACTTCTGTGTCTTTCCCGCGATAACTATTAATACCCAATAAAACACCTTCGTGCCCAAGCTCCAAAGGCGCTGGGGCAATTCCTGATTTAGCTTCTTTTAACTGCGGTTGACTACCAATTCCAACTGGAAAATGAAAAACTGAAGCTAATTCTTTTAAATTCATCGGTAAAATTTTATCATGCGAAAAAATACGATAAGAAAAATCATGATAAAATTTTTTCAAATCTTTATCTTTCATATTTTCAAAAAGAAAAGAATTACTCGCTGGCTCGGTAAATTGATTAAATGAGGATTCAATTTCTTTTAAAATAATTTCGGCTCTCTCCTGAGTAGCGCCCGAAGTAATAATTCTAATATTTGCTTTCATAATTGAACTTTTCATTTTATTGCCAATTTTTTCTGCTGCCCCCTCGTCTACCGCCCTTCTTCCTGAAATATATTTTTCTTGATTTTTACTTTCTATTGGTTTTTCAAAACCGAAAACTAATTCTTTTAATGCTTTTTTAAAAGTAGAACTAAATTTATAAAATTCATCATTCGCATTTTTAATCGACATACCATCTTTAACATCATCTAAAATATGGTGAAATTCATTTATAAATTTATCTCCTGCTGGAGCAATTAATAATTGAATCGCCGCCCCTTCTCCTTGAGTCTTTAGTTTAGAAAAAACATTTAAAATAGTATTCATCGGGTCATGATCAATATTGTCATAGGTTTTAATTGGCAAAACTCCACGCTGAGTAAAACTAGCATAAGCCCCAGCTGATCCACCATCAACATTAAAAACATTATAATCATTTACCACTTCTTGAATTTTTGCATGTTGATAAAAAGCCAATACTTGTTTTTCAAAAAGAGAAATATATTTATTTGGTATAGCGGCATAAATAATTACTTCATCCGTGTTGTAACCTAAAGCCACCTCTAAGGTAAAATAATTTTCTTTTTCATTATTTTTACCTAATGAAATAGAATGCATGCCCGCATAAAATTGTTCCATCGCTCCAATAAATTCTTTAAAACCTTTTTGTTTTTCAGCTTCATCTTGGGCTGGAGGTAAAGTTATTTCAAAAAGAGTCATTTCAAAAAATTTTAACCAAGATTCTTTTAGATTTGAAATCTTTCCAGTTTTTAAATATTGAATTAAGAGCCTATGAAAATCATCATCAACATGCGGATTTTTCATAGAATTCGCAACTAAAAACGCATTACTAATTCCTTTAGTAAATACTAAACCCAAAAGCTCCTCCATTATTACATCGTGAGTTTCAGGTTTTAAATTTAAAATAATTTTTTCTTTCTCGTCTTTTTTTAATAAAATATCTTTGTGAAGTATTTCTTCAGCTGGGATATTTTTATATTCTGAAAGAACATAACTACCTGTGGCGTTAAGCTCGTAGTTTGCTGTTTTATTTTCCGCATGCTCAAAATGCCCAGCGTCAATTAATTCTTGTTCCCTTTTGCTAATATGGGCACGCAAATAATTAATTTCTTCCTCTGGGCTTCTAAACTTAGGAATTTCTTTTAAATTTAAAAAACTTTCAGCCATTTAATAATTATAACAAATATAAAAAATTATTACAAAACTCTTTCTGCTGTATTTAAAAACAAGGTTCAACCTTTATTTTTATTAGAACCTCTCATTTAAATGAGGCTGTTGAATGTATCTGTAACCATGAAGTGCTTTTAATATTTTTGTGCTAAAATGCAAAGATGAATAAAAAAAATAACATTGCCTATATTGATGGAGCAAATCTACACCTAGGAACAAATTCTTATGGTTTGGTTTTGGACTATAAAAAATTTAAAGTATGGCTTTCTGATAAATTTGATATTACCGATGCCTATATTTTTCTGGGTAACATTCCTAAATATAGCCAACTATATGATTATCTACAAGAATGTGGCTTCAAAATTGTCTTCAAACAAGTAGTTTATGATGGTGCAGGCAAAGCAAAAGGAAATTGTGATGCAGACCTTGTCCTAAAATCTATTCAAGGATATTATGAAAATAAATACGATAAAATGTTGTTAGTTTCTTCTGATGGTGACTACTCTTCACTGGTTTCGTTCGTAAATGAAAATAATAGATTTATCGGCATACTATCACCCTATGACCAAACTAAGTGTTCAATTCTTCTTAAAAGAACAAATACCAAGATTTACTATTTACAAGATCAGAAAAATTTATTAAAGAAATAAAAAAGCCCCCGATAGAGACAAAACTCTATAGGGGTCTTTTTCGTAAGAATAAATAAAGTGTATGCCAAGACATACAAAAAGTCAAGCCAAATTATCTAAAACATAATTTTGGAGGACTCTCCTACAAAAACAAAAATTATTTTTGCCTTTAGCGTGCTATCGCACGCTAAAGGCAAATTTACTACTATTAATAATTATTTTACAAAATATTAACCTCGGGCTCGAGGGTAATATCAAATTTTTCAAAAACAGATTTTATAATTTGATCTGATAAATTTTTAATTTCTGCGCCAGTTGCTCCACCGTAATTAACTAAAACCAAAGCATGGTCTTTATGTACCCCGACATTGCCTTTTCTATACCCTTTCCAGCCAGCTTTTTCAATCAACCAAGCTGCAGGAATTTTAATTTTTACAATCTGTGGCGTTAAGCTGGGACTTTCTTTAAAATAAGGAATTTGTGGGTAAATTTTTAATAAAGATTCTAATTTGGGGGGTAAATTTTCACCTTTTTGGGGTAAAATAACATTTTTAAAAAAACTACCAGCATTCCCAATAATTGCTGGATCTGGTAATTTGCTTTTACGAATTGCTGAAACTACTAAACTAATATCTTTGGAACTTTTTATAAAATTTTTTGTGGCGTTAAGCTGAGGTTTGGTGGCGTTAAGCTGAGGTTTGGTGGCGTTAAGCCCGTAGTTATTTTTATTTATATAATCTTGCAAAACTTTATAATTTAAATTCTTATTCTCTTTTTTATTTAACTTTAAAATAATATTTAAAATAAAATACTTATTTTCTGTGGGTTTAAGCTGGGACTTTATTTTTTTAAAAATACTATCGCGATAACTAAATTCACATTCTTGATTTAAAAAAATTCTTTTTGTAACGGTATTTCTATTATTTTTTATTTCAAAAACTTCTACACTTTCTAAAACATCTTTTAATTCCACTCCATAAGCTCCAATATTTTGAACCGGGGCTGCCCCAACACTTCCAGGAATTAAAGACAAATTTTCTAAACCCCAATATCCCCTATCCACTGAAAAAGTAACCAAATCATGCCACAATTCCCCACTTTGGGCTTTAATCCAAACAAAATCTAAATCTTCTTTAATAATTTCTATCCCTTTTAATTTATTTAAAATAACTAAACCTTCAAAATTTTTAGTAAATAAAATATTGCTTCCACCACCTAAAAATAACTTTGGGATATTTGGGTCTTGAAAAATTGGTGAAATAAAAAATTCCTGCAAATCATTTTCAGAATTAAGTTCCACAAAAAAATCGGCCACACAAGATACTCCAAAAGTATTTAATTTTTTTAAATCAT
>JBBUBU010000022.1:0-1448 GCA_038058115.1 Patescibacteria group bacterium
CTTTATTTTTCTTTGTGCTAAAATCTAAAAATGTCAGAAAAAATCTTAGAAGAGAATAAAGATCGTTTTGTGCTTTTTCCAATTAAGAATCCAAAAGTTTGGGAAATGTATAAAAAAGCGGAAGCTAGTTTTTGGACTGCGGAAGAAATTGATCTTTCGGATGATTTAAGAGATTGGGCAAAATTAAATGAGGGTGAAAAACATTTCATTAAACACGTTTTAGCTTTTTTTGCCGCGAGCGATGGAATCGTGAATGAAAATTTGGCGGTTAATTTTATGCGCGAGGTGCAAATGCCAGAAGCTCGATGTTTTTATGGTTTTCAAATAATGATTGAAAATATTCACTCGGAAGTTTATTCTCTTTTTATTGATTCTTATGTTAAAGATACTAAAGAAAAAGAAAAACTTTTTAATGCAATTGAAACAATTCCTTGTGTTAAGAAAAAAGCCGAATGGGCTTTGCGTTGGATTCAAAAAGGAACTTTTGCAGAAAGATTGGTAGCTTTTTCGGTAGTTGAAGGTATTTTCTTCTCTGGTTCTTTTTGCTCAATTTTTTGGTTGAAAAAAAGGGGATTGATGCCCGGCTTAAGTTTCTCTAATGAATTAATTTCGCGCGATGAAGGAATGCATTGCGACTTTGCTTGCTTATTGCATAGCATGCTCGATGAAAAAGTTTCTAAAGAAAAAATTGTTGAAATTGTGCGAGATGCAGTTAGTATTGAGCAAGAATTTGTGACCGACGCTTTGCCAGTTTCTTTGATTGGGATGAATGCAAAATTAATGTCGCAGTATATTGAATTTGTAGCGGATCGTTTATTGGTTGCTTTAGACTGTGAGAAAATATACAAAGCCACCAACCCATTTGATTTTATGGAATTAATTTCTTTGCAAGGCAAAACAAATTTTTTTGAAAAAAGAGTTGGCGAATACCAGAAAGCGCGAGTAATGGGCGGTGGTGGCGACGCCAATACCTTTAAACTAGACGAGAGTTTTTAGGAAATTTATTTTCCTACCATTTTATAATATACTAAAAATATGAATAAAATAATTTTTAAAAATGTGGTTTGGAGAGAAAATAAGAATTATATTGCTTGGAATTTAAATACAGGAATTTCTAGTTTTGGTGATTCAAAAAAAGAATCCCTTGAGTCTTTGCAAGAAGCTTTAGAGTTATATTTTGAGGATGTGCCTTATTCTAATGCAGTAAAAATAGAGTATCCAGACATAGTTCCAATGAAATTAGAATATGCCTAGACCGATTGATTTAAAGATAGTGATAAAGGTTCTTGGGCGAAAGGGTTTCTTTTTTGTTTCACAAAATGGTAGTCATGCAAAGTTTCGTAATACAGTAAATCCGATTAGAACTGTTATTATTAAAATGTCTAAAAAACAAATTCCGCATGGAACATTTCAATCAATTTTACTTCAATATGGACTCGAAGAAAAAG
>JBBUBU010000022.1:1458-3042 GCA_038058115.1 Patescibacteria group bacterium
GGAGACAGGCAAGACTGGAGTATTTATCGCCTGTTGCTTATGAGAAAAAGTTTTTAGAAGTAAAATTAAATAGGAGTTTTTAAATTAAGCGACCTCACCTACGCTATAGTATAGCATATTATATGGGTTTGTCAAATTTTTGCTAGCCTACTTCCCTTCCAGAAGGGGAATTTAATTCGAAATTTAATGCCCCTCTTGGAGAGAGGGTGCCCGGAGGGCGGGGTGTTTGAGTTTGTGTTTCACTGCAAGAGCTTTTTGTTACACGGTGTTTATTTTTTCTTTGAATGAAATTTTTTGTGGACTTCGTGAAGTTGTTTGTCGGTGATGTGTGTGTAAATTTGAGTAGTTGAAATATTCGCGTGACCTAACATAATTTGCACCGAACGAATGTCCGCCCCATTTCGTAAAAGGTCAGTAGCAAAAAGATGTCTCATGGAATGCGGGGTAATTTTTTTTGAAATACCAGCTTTTATTGCGCATTGTTTTATAATTCTTTCAACTGAACGACGATCAAGTTTATTGGCTTCTTTATTAAGAGTTACAAAAAGTGCCTCCTGCATATCTTTGCGCGCAGTTAAATATTTTTTAATAGAATTTTTTGCTTCTTCTGAAAGAAAAACAACTCTAACTTTTCCGCCTTTACCTCTAATTGATAATTCATCTAAATTTAAATTAATATCATTTTTTAAATTACAAAGTTCTGAAACACGCAAACCGGTAGAAAAAAGTAATTCTAAGATTGCTTTATCGCGTAAGCATTTTATATCTTCCCCATTTGCTGTATTTAAAAGTCTAGAAAGCTCTATTGGAGTTATTAAATCCAAAGAGCGTTCAGAAATTTTTGCCAATTCAATATTTTCCGCAGACATACTTTCTATTTTTTTCTTTGCGAGATATTTTAAAAAATTTCGCAAAGCAATCAAATAATAATTTTGAGTTTTTTTGCTCAATGTTTTTCCGGGCTCTAATTTTCTGTGAACACTTTTTCGGTTTAAGTAAAGTCTAAATTCTTTTACTAAATCTTCTGTAATTTCTTTTGCTTTTTTTATTTTGCTAAATTTAAAAAAAGCATTTAAATAAAATTCATAAAGTTCTATAGTTCGCAAACTTGAACCTTTTTGAATTTCCAAATATTCCAAATATTCTCTTTTTAATTTTTCTATTTCTGTAAGCATAATTTTTTCGTGAATTACAAAACTCTTTTTGGGCGTAAGTTTTTTTTCACAAAGTTTACTATTCCATTTTTTTTTCCTCCTACGCCTATTTTGAGTACAAAACAGGAACCCTCGGAGTTAAAAAATTGAAACAGTAAACTTTGTTCATAAAAAAACTTACGCCTGCAACAAGTTTTGTAATTCGCTTTAATTATATGTTATCATAACATACATGACCATAACTTTTGACGAAGAAAAACAAAATAAACAACTAGAAGAATTGAAACTTCAAGAGGAAGAAGAGTTGGTGGAAATTTTGGCTGGAGCAAAGTATGATCTTCCATATATTAATCTTTACCGTTTGGGGATAGACAATGAGTCACTTCGAAAAATTTCTGAAAAAGATGCGCGTGAATTAAAAATTGCCCCA
>JBBUBU010000023.1:0-11415 GCA_038058115.1 Patescibacteria group bacterium
TTTAATCATAAATACATAATACCTTAATATTCGTATTTAAAGGTAAGGGGGAGGATACCCAAATATTATACAAAATTTATGGTATATTTATAAGCGAATATATGAATGAACAAGCACCAAAAAATAAAAAAATAATAGCGCTTGAAGGTACTATAAAGGCTGGTAAAACCACACTTGCGGGAGGTATTGAGAAAACCCTAAACGCTGGAGTTGTTTGGGAATACGGAAAATACCTAAATGGTAGGCAGTTTCCAATTTTTCCACCCCGAGATTTAGAAGTTGCTAAAAAAGTTACAGAATTTTTTGCAAGCATAGAACAAGAAAGACTAGAAGATTTAGAAAAAATAATTAAGGACATTGTAGTAGTTGATAGAATCCATCACAGTTGTTTGGCTGTAAATTATACAGCAGATAAACTTTATAAAACAAATTATTTTGGAGAAATGGAAGAAATTTGGAAAAGAACCGCAAAAATAACTCCCGATGTTGCAATTTATTTATACGTAGGACAACAAGAACTTGAAAGAAGGCTGGCACCAACAAAACATCTCTACAGAGAAATTTTTTATAATAGAAATTTTAATGATTTTATTCGTGAGTATTATGCAAAGCTTGGTTTTATATTAATTGATACTACAAATATGACTGAGGGTCAAGTTTTACTTACAGCCCTTTCCTATGTCTAGTATTGCCACTCCCATTTATTTTTAGCTTCAATATAAATTATATTTAAAGCATTCAAAACTCCTTCCTCACTTTTTGGTGTATAAATTCTACCTCCCAATTTGGAAAAGCAGGCACAATTATTTTTTGAATCATCAATCAATGTTCCGTACTCAACTGGTACATTGTAATTGGCACACACTCTTTTGAATAATTCACCATCATCAGTTTTCTTAAATTTTCCTCTAATATATGAATCATGTATTTCATCAAATATTTCAGTAAGCTGTTTATTGTTTGGTACAGTAAATCTACTGAAGGTGTCCATGTTGTCTGTTACAAGAACTAGATGATAAAATTGCTTAAGTTCAGATAATTTATTTAATATCTTTTCTGACAAATCTATATTTTTACATTCATCAATAAAAATTTCTTGTAATTCAGCTATCTCATTATCGGGAATATTTAATTCTACTCCCAATCGTTTATGAATTTCTTCAGTAGTCAATTTTCCCAACATCCAATTCAAAACAAGATCTTTATTTTTTTTAAAAATTAACTCCTCTATGTCATTAAAATATTTATTAAATTTATGCTCAGAATTTTTAATAGTTATCCAAAAAGGATTGTAAGAAATTACACCATTAAAATCTATAAATAACACATTTTTTTTCTTACCAGGGAAAACATTAACCACTGTTTTTGTTTCAGTTTTTGAGTTAGTAAATTCTTTGATTTTTACTTTTAATTCATCACTATACTCTGTAACCTTTCCTTTCAAATTCTTTTCAATTTCAATATAGTAATGAGCGATAACTTGTGACCGTATTTTTATCAACTTTAAGTAAGGCAAGATTTTTTTATTTGGAAAAGTTTCTACTTTATCTAAAAACCCAAACGCATCCAATTCCATCTTTGTTCTTACGCATTTTTCACAAACACCACAGTTGTAAGTATTATTAACATTTTTCCAGCAAACCCTTAGATAGTTTCCAGCAATTAGATTTTTATTCATGATAGATTGTATTTTTTCCATTCTGTTTTTATCAATTCCATAATTTTCTACCATTGTTACTTCATTAGAATAAAAATAATCTAATTCTGAGTGTGATCCATCCGAAGTCTGGTTTACCAGATCAAGACTTGAAGAAATATAAACTTTACTGTAACTTTTGAACAAGTTTGCTACACTCCCAAGCGCTAAACCATACATATACTCCCAGTAAAATTCTTGCTCCGTTAGCTCTCTAAGGTTAGTTTCCACAACATTAAGCTTTACTTGTGACCTTGAAGCTATTTCTTTGATTTTAGGTAATATTTGAGCCTTTAGGTTATTGTCTGTAGTCTTTATATCTAACCCTAATACATAGATCAAGTTCGTTATATCTTTAACATTCGTGAGTGTATAAAATGAATCGACTCCGCCAGTAAAAAACATTGCTTTTGCAATAGGAAATGTAGCGTTATTATTTTTAAGACTAGCAGTAATTTTTATAAAAGACAGCTTTAACTCAGGAAACAACCAAATCAGTTTTTTTTGTATATTTTCAAGGTTAGAGTGTAACCCAACTGAGATCGGTGTATCGCCACAGTCAATATCAACATTATTTTTCATCGATATGAGTAACAACCCAAGTACAAATGCATTTGCCAAAAGGACTATATCACCTTGTATTTGAGTTGTTGTGAACCACAGATTTTTTTTACAACCTGAATAATCTTTGTATAAATAATTAATTTTGTATTTCTCGCCATCCTTTGTTAACTCCATTTTTTCCAATTTCATATTACTTTAATTTAGCATAAAAATCATTTTGCATTTTTTTAAGTTTATTTATGCCTATATTTATTTTTTTTGTAAATATTGATTTATTGATGATAATATATTTTATCTTGTTTGCAAAATTCTCTAAAGCGCCGTCTTCAAGGTTATTCTGAAACAACTTACTATCCAATCCAATTTCATTATAGAAAGTATAATTTTTTTGTACATAATATTTATTCAAGTTTATGGCTACTACTGGTACACCTGTCATCAGAGCTGAAACTATTCCATGATATCTGGTTGATATTACTAAATCAACTTCAGAATATTTTTCAAATAATGTTTGCACTTGAATTTCAAAAGATTTATTTTCTATTAGATTATGGTAACATGGGTAGGTATAATTTTTTATGTTTAGCTCACATAACATTTCTTTCATGTATTCAAGGTCGTCATTTTTTGCTTTACTATTATAATAATGAGGGATTAAAAAGAATAAAATATTTGGAATATTATCTTTTAGATCTTGTAGCATCATTATTATTTTTTTTCTGCTATTTTTTTCTTTCCTAAACTTATGTAAAGATAACCCAACTTTTATTTTGTCTCCATTTTGATTTTCTACTTTTGCATATTCCAACAATAACATGTCGTCAGGGCAAAAACAAATTTTAGATTTATTTATTCCCAAATTAAGTAGATTGTTGAGAGATATATTTTTATCCCTAATTCCTATAACCTCGACCTTTTTTAAAGAATCAGATAAAATCCTCTTCAAGGTATTATTAGAAATAATACCCACGGTTTGTCCTGAAATATAAATGGGAATTTTATACAAAGAGGCAATGTTTATCATTAGCGATCTATATAGTACATGCCCATACCAAAACTCGTTCAAATTTCCTCCACCAGAAATATGTAATTTATCACAATTAATTAAATTGTTAAATGTTTTCCTAAAGAACTTCGGCAACAGATTTAGGTTGGAATATTTATGTACATATACAAAAGACAGGAGAATATAGTAATGAATAAATCCTTGAATGTAAATATCTAAACTCTCCTTAAAAATATTGTTGTGGAATATAGACCTCGAAGAGCCATATATTTCAAAATCTTGTTTTTTGTACCAACTCAAATTTGCATAAAACATAGCTTCATCCCCAAAATGAAATCCACCTTTTTCACATATACCAATATCTCCCAAAATAAATATTTTATTTTTTTTCATAATTACCTCTCTGTTTTATTTTTATTTAGATTTTTTCTAAAAATTTTACTGACCAGTATATTTTTAACTGCTATTGTGGGTGGTATGCTTTGGAAAATATACACTATCATTGCTGCTAAAATAAATTTTAGCAGCAATATTGGATTATATTTAATCTGAAAATAATTTGGGAATAATAATTTTAACTTTCTATAAACAATAAAATTGTTTACTACTGAATAGACCATAAAAACAAAAATAACAAAAATAAACATGGTCAAATTTATTTTTGATGAATATAAAAATAAAAATAACCACACATATGTTACCAGAAGCCAAGTAAGTGCTCGCGCCGTATTCAAAATAGCCCAAAAAAAAGTTTGTAGCTTTTTATTAGGATATTTCTTAATTGCCATGCCTGCATAGACAGGATAATAAATAACCCCGTAAAACCAAGTGATATATTGGGAAATTACAAATTTTATTTGTCTAGGCGACTCGGCAATTTCTAAGATTGGAAGTAGGTGTATTTTTTCTCCTAACAATCTTAAAAAAAAACCTAGTGGCATGTCCTCATTCGGAACACCGGAAGGAAAATAGCCAACTTTTTCAAGTGTACTCAAACGAATACAAAGCCCATGCCCGACAACATGTCCACATTCTTTGAGGAATTCTTTTTTACTTTTAATTTGATTTATCAATCTGTACACTTCATGTGAAAAAGTCCATCTACTTTGATAAAGGGCGACTGCTCTTAATATTTCCCCAATAAAAGTATTTTTGTACTTTGAAAAATAACCAATAAAAACTGCACTTTGTTGTATTATATTTGAATTAGGATTTTGTATAAGGTATTTTTGGAAATGATCAATTGTATCTTGAAAAATTTCAGAATCAGCATTATAAACTAAAATAAAACTGTCCTTATCCTCAGGTTTAGAATTTAGAATTTTGCAAGCATAGTTTAATTGATGCGACATTACTCCAAAAGTTTCTGGATAGTGAGTTATTTCAATATTTTTATACTTACCTTTTTCTCTTTCTAAAATTTGTTTTGTGGTTTCTGAATAATTACCCTTGTTTATATTTTCTTTTTCAGTAGTTATGAAAATAATCCTTTCAACATTTTTAAGCATGGAAAATCTCTCTAGTGTTTTATGAATTATGCTTTGTTCCCTTAAAACTGGAATTAGGATAGTAAATTTTGGTATCTTGTAAACTTTTGTAATTTTGGTAAATTTTATTTTATTTTTAACCAACCAATTCCAAGAAGTTTGGAATTTCACCAATCCCCTAAAGACTTTATAAAAAGTAAACGTAAGAATTGTAATAAACAATAATTTGATTATGCCCAAATTCTATCATTTTTAACTATAAATTACAAAACTTCGTAAACTTTTTCTAATTTAGAATTAAGAAATATCCAAGTGTAATAAATTGATTTGGGTAGCATCTTGCGTTAGACAAGACTATATAAAATTTGGTCTTGACCGATGAAAATAAGTAAACTTTTTTGGGGCTGAAGCAGAAGTAAAACTCGCATGATTCATAAAAATTTATGAAAAAATTTATTACATTTTTTTATGCTGGATTTTCATCCTTAAATATATAGTTATTTTTATCATTTTTGCCATTAACCAGCGATAGCTGGTTAATGGCAAATTGTGGTAAAATTGTTTTTTTGAATTAATAAACTTAAATTTAAAAAAATAATTTTACCAATTACAAAAGTAAATCTATCTTAAATTAATTTAATTTAAATTTATGTTTAAGATGGAGTTCGTTATCTACTTCTTCAGCTAAAACAAAGCGCACATATTTACGAGCATTATAAAATTCAATAATAAATTCTATTTCTTTCTGACAAGGGAAAGGGTGAATAAAAATTGATTTTTGAAATTCAATTAAACCAATATCCTTAAAGTGAAATCTTAGTGCTTCTCTAACTTTTTTTAATTTTTCTGGTACATCAAACATAACAATTCTCCATTTCCCATCCCAGTTTTCCATCTTTTGTACTTTTATTTTTTCAAGATCAAATTGTAAAACAACATTCTTTCCATCTTCAGTCAAAATCATGGTAATAGTTCCATCTTGATTACATTTTTCTTTTATTAATTTTGATTGATACAAAGATTCAATAGCTCGCTCCAAAGCCCTTCGGTTAATTTCTTCCCATTCTTTTGGTAGTGCTTCTAATTGTTTACAATATTTACCAAGTGAACGAGTGAAATGTAAATCCCATCCAGCTTTTAAAAGCAACAAAACTTTCTTTTTTATAGTTCCTTTTCTAAAATTTGTTGGCATTTTTGTATTATACTATATATTTTTTATTTTTGCCATTAACCAGCGATAGCTGGTTAATGGCAAATTGGCGGAATAACCAGTATTAAGAAAAATAGATCTCTTTCAAAAGTCTTAAATCCCATAATTTATGCCTATATTTTAATAGGGAAAAATGGGACTTTTGAAAGAAGTTTAATATTTAGAGCGGAGAATAAAGATAGAGGCTACTTACATTAAAGTCTAAAAGTTAATTTAAATCACCTCCGGCGCCAAAGAAATTATTTTTTGGAAACCTTTCTCTGCTAACTCTCTCGGAATTGGTCCAAAAATTCTGGCACCCTTTGGATCTTTTTTGCCTTTTTCTAAAATTACTACCGCATTGTCGTCAAAACGGATATAAGAACCATCTTTTCGGCGAAAAGCACTCTTGGTTCGAACAACAACCGCGTGACATACATCTTTCTTCTTAACGCCTTTTCTTGGAGCTGCTACTTTTACAGAAATAACAACCAATTCACCCAAAGAAGCGTATCTCTTTTTCGAGCTTCCTAAAACTTTAAATACCTTTCCCATAACACCTCCGGTATTGTCTGCTATATTTACTAAACTTTCTGGTTGGATCATATTTTTTATATTTTGCATTACGAAACTTAAGTAAAATAATAATTTTATAGGGGTTGGGCGGGGACTGGCCTATGAAATTATTGATTTTACTTAAGTTTCGTAATTCATTACTCAACTACCGTAAATTTTTTATCTCTTGAAATTGGTCTTGTTTCTTTGATACTAACCTTATCCCCTATTTTGTATTTATTATTTTCGTCATGTGCTTTGTATTTTTTGTTAATTTGATAATATTTTCCGTATTTTGGATGTTTCACAAAGCGAGAAACTGAAACCACTATGGTTTTTGCCATTTTGTCTGATGTAACTACGCCATTTAAAATTCGTGTGGCGTTAAGCGTGTTTGATTTTTTGTCTTCGGATTCTTTTGTCATATTTTTTGTTTTGAATTTTCTCCATCTCCTTCGGGGAGGGCTGGGGTGGGGCTGTATTTTGAATTTCGTTTCCCAAGGTCAGACCTCTGGGACTTCTTTGAGGTCAGACCTTTAGAAACGAAACTTTACTAATACTACATTATTTCTGAATTTTTGCAAGAAACCTTGTCTTAACTGGAAGTTTGCTGCCAGCTTTTCTTAAAGCTTCAGAAGCGATCTCTTTGGTAGTTCCATCTACCTCAAAAATAATTCTTCCAGGAGAAATATCAAAACAATAACCCTGTGGATCTCCTTTTCCCTTTCCCATTCCAACGTTTGCGCCTTTGGCGGTATAAGGACGGTCTGGAAAAATTCTTATCCAATATTTTCCAGTTTTTCCAATTGTACGGGAAATTACTTTTCGAGCCGCCTCAAGCTGATTTGATTTAATTCTTGCTTGGGTTTCAGATTTCATAGCATAAGAACCAAAACTAATTTTAGTCCCACGAGTATCCGGAGAAATCTTCTTTGGATTTGTTCTCATTGAGTGCCATTTTCTAAATTTTACTTTTTTGGGTGTTAACATGTTATTTTAAATTTCGTTTCCCAAGGTCAGACCTTTAGAAACGAAACTTATTTTTAAAAAATTTCTTTTTTCTTATTACTAAAAACTTCTCCACGATAAATCCAAACCTTTATTCCAATTAAACCATAAGCCAATTTCGCATATTCTGATTTAAAATCAATAAAAGCTCGAATTGTTTGTAGGGGAATAGAGCCACGCTTTAATTCTTCGGAGCGAGCAATTTCAGCTCCACCCAATCTGCCGCCCAACAATATTCTTACACCAACAACTCCACGAGCATTCATAACTTTCTCAGCTGTTTGTTTAATAACTCTACGGTAAGGCATTCTTTTTTCTAAACCTTCAGCAATCGTATAAGCAATAATCGCCGCATCAGCCTCTGGGTTAGAAACCTCAACAATATCAATTTTTAAATCTTCAGGCTTAGTAATTTTTAATTTAGTAAATTGTTTAAGAATATCGGCTTTTAATTTTATAATTCCTTCTCCACTTCTTCCAAGAATTAAACCCGGACGAGAAGTTTGAATAATAAAACGAGTCATCTTTGGGTTTCTTTCAATTTCAATAACTGAAATATAACTACCGCGCAACTTTTTTTCTAAATATTCACGAATTAAAATATCACCCTTTAAATATTCACAATATTTTTTTGTATCAGCAAACCAGCGAGATTTCCAATCTCTTAATACTACTAATCTATATGCATATGGGTGAACTATTTTTGTCATAATTATTAAGGTATGCAAGTCTGACTTATCCGTACTCGGGAAGTCCGACTTGCGTAACCTCGATTTACTTTTCCGCCAAAAGTAAGTTTAAATTACTGGTTCTTTTATTAATCCGATGTCCTCGACCCATTGCAACTGGATTCATTCTTTTCATTGTAACTCCTTTATCAACTTGCAAACTTTTAACAAATAATTTTTCTTTTTCTAAAGAAAAATTAGTTTTTGCATTTGCAATTGCTGAAAGTAAAAGTTTTTTAATCGGGTCTGAAGCTCTTTTCACCAAAAAATCAAGCTCGGTTAAAGCTTTTATAACATTTTTTCCTTTAATTAAATTCGCAACTAAGCGAACTTTTCTTGGGGACTGTCTGTAGTTTTTTAATGATGCTTTCATGATTTTTTTATTTATTTGTGGACAAGGTCCGACCTTAGCTTTGGAAGGTCGTACCTTGTCCTCCATCGTTATTTCTTTTTCGCTCCTGCTGTGGTCGTAGCTTCTTTTGCAGATTTAGCTTGTGTTATTTCGGCCTCTTTTTTCTTTTGTTCAATTTCTTTTTGCATTTTTCCACCGTGTTTTATGAACTTTTTAGTTGGTGAAAATTCTCCTAATCTGTGACCAACCATATCTTCAGTAACAAGAACTTCAATGTGTTGTTTTCCATTATGTACCCCAAAAATAAAACCTAACATCTCAGGAGCTATTTGACAAGCTCTTTTCCATGTTTTAATTACTGGTGTTTGCAATGGATTTTTGCCTTCAATTTTTTTTAAAAGCTTTTCATCCACATATATTCCTTTTTTGATTGATCTAGTCATTTGAATGACTTGAGTTCCAAAACTCTTTCTTGGCATAAGTTTTGGGAATACGCATAATTTTCTGGTGAAAATTTGCTATGCTCGGCCCGTCGGCCTGTGCAATGCTTCCTAAAACTTACGCCTGCAACGAGTTTCGTAACTCAAGGCTAAGTTTAGTATAAAAACATAATTACAAAAAAATACGGCCCCATTAATGGGACTTATGCTATATTAACAAATTTTAAATTAAAGTCAAATGCGGGGGCCCCGAGTTCAAGAATTAATTGCACGAAAATTTAAATAATCGTTTATTTTTGCCAGGCATATTTAAAGTATAGTTTAAAGTAAGTAATTTGTTAATTTTTCTTTTCCACAAAATTGGATCTCGTGCTCAAGCAAGGACTGTCCTTATAACCCCTTGTAACCCCAAAATAATTTTTCACCGCGAATTTAAATTGTTGTATAAATAATTCTTTAAAAAATCTAAGATTATTTTGCTCATAAAAAATAATAATGGCTTTTTTATAGTCAGCTTCATCAATACTACGATACGAAAGTGGACATATATTATAAGCCAAAAGAATAGCGTTGCTTAATAAGCGAGATGTTCGCTTATTGCCGTCCTCGAAAGGTTGGATATAGGGGATTAAGATTAAAACTAAAAAAGATTTTAGAAATGGGTTGAGGGTTGTTTCTATTAACTTTAACATTTTTTCTAAAGCTTCTTTTATTTGATACTGATTATCTAGTGGTTTATATTTTGTTCCAACAATTCCGACCATGTTTTTCCTAATTCCTTTTGAGACATTTAACCCGTCTATCAATAGATAATGAAGGTCTTCAATTTTTCGGATATTTATTTTTTGGAAGTAATTTTTATTAGATAAAATATGGTCTAGGGTTTTTTTATGATTTAAAATCATAATTGCTTCTTCTTTCTTATGCCCTTTTGCTTCTTTATGTTCCTTAATTAAAATTTCAGTATCAATCAAAGAGTAGGTATTACCCTCTATTTGGGAAGATTTCCAGCTCAATTCAATGATTAACCGCTCAAGTTCCTTTTTAAAAATTGTAGGTGATAATTTATTGATACGCGCGTGACAATTTTTATTTAAAGTTTCTAATTCTTTTAGTTCCTCCCTAGAAAAAATTTCTTCTAAATTTTCAAAAACCTCAAAGTTAAATTTTTCAAAAGCAATTTTTCTTAGATCTGGTCCTACTTTAAAATAGTTCGCCACGTCCAAATAACTTAAGGCGGGGTTTGAGACTACCTCCAAGTAGTATACATTTCTGCCTCTTCCATTTTTTTTGATTAAATTTTTATTTAAAAGAACACGAATATCTCGCGTAATAGTAACCCGAGAGATTTCTCCAAAAGTTTCTTCAAGCCTAATTTTAATTTCTTGATTACTAAGTTTTTCATGCACCCTGATGAGATATAATATATCTGATTGTCTTTTGTTTAATTGTATCATTTTACTAATCTAATTGTATCATTTTGAAACAATTAAAGCAAAATTTTTATTACGCTGGAAAATAAATAAAACAAAATAACTTTAATTTTTAAAATTTGTTTTTAAATAAATGCTCAAGCAAGGACTGTCCTTGTAACCCCTTGTAACCCCAATTATAAAATTTTTAGTATTGTTCAACTATCTTTAATATATGGTCAGAGAGAACATTAAATTCGATTTTTGATTGTTCTAAATTTTCTCTAGTTCCAATTTCTCTTATTTCATCTTCCGATAATTCAAAAATTGCTTTGCTCTTACTTTGACCCATAGCTGATAGTTGCCCGTAATCTTTCATATTAGCCAAGGGATTTTTCCAACTTTTCTCTACAAGTCCATTTCTGCAATGCTTCTCTGATAAATACATTTTAACTTTGTTTGGTATTTCTTCAATCCAATTACGATGTTCTTTTATGGGTTGTTTATTGTATTGATTATATGAATTTATTATATAACCTATAAAAAGACCTTCACTAGATAAAACTCTCTCGCTGGGTATTCCTTGGCTTAAAGCTCTACCGGTATTTTTCCAGTTTATTTTCCAGCCCTCTAATATTACACCTAAATTTTCTATACCCTGAAGACTAAAAGCGTCAGGTGCCATTGGAACAACAAAATAATCAGATCCTAAAAGAATGACTCTATTTAATAAACCTAAATTGGGGGAAGTATCAATAACAAACACATCCACGCTTTCATTTAGCCCTTTTTGCCTTAAAAACCTATCAATAGCGCTAGTTTGAAAATATCCTATTGGATTACCGCCAGTAGCTTGGCTATAGGCATCAATTAATATATTTTCAAAATTTGTTAATTTTAAACTACCAGGTAAAATTGACAGATTTTCAACTATAGAACCTGTGGATAACTAAACAGCACTTGATTTGCAAAGGATTT
>JBBUBU010000024.1:0-1664 GCA_038058115.1 Patescibacteria group bacterium
TATCAAAACTTCTGTAGCAATTTTACGTAAAACTTTTTCTTCTTTTTGTAAAATTTGTGGCATAGGTTAAAGGATAGGCAAGTCGGACTTCCCGAGTACGGATAAGTCAGACTTACCTATCAAAAATACAATTATTTTAATTCTTTTATGTATTCAATAAGTTTAGTCAATTTTACGGTTTCTTGGGATCGATTAGACATATTACGAACAATAACTGAATTATCTATAGCTTCTTTTGCTCCAAAAATAAGTGCATAGGGAACACCTAATTTTTCTGCGCTGGCTAATTGAGAACTAATACTATCTTTCGATAGTGATTGAGCAATAGGAATATGGGCTTTGTAAAGTATGTCAATTATATTTAAACTTTTTAATTTTGCTTCATTGCCAAGTTGAATAAAATAAATTTTTGGTTTTTTAATTATTCGAGGTGTAAGTTTTTTATACCAAGCTGAATTTACAATTCTATCAACACCAAAAGCCATTCCAATTGCTGGTATATCTTTTTTCCAACCCATTTGACGCGCTAAATAATCATAACGGCCACCACCCGCGATTGATAAAGGTAAGTTATTCTGTGGCGTTAAGCTGGGACTTTTTACGCTCTGTGGGCTTATTGTCTCGTCCTTGGACAAAAGGCCTGGATCTTCGTTTGTTGTCATTATTTCAAAAACCGTACGTGTATAATAAGCCAACCCACGAACTAAATTTTTATTTATAGTATATTGAATATTCATTTCTTCTAAATATTCTAAAACTTCTTTAAAATGTTTTTTGCAATCACTACACAAAAAACTAATTGAATCGGGTGCGTTTTCATTTATTTCAATTGTTTTTGGGTTTTTTGAATCTAAAATTCTAAGAGGGTTTGTTTTTAAACGCTCTTTGTCAATTGCGGGCAAGACGCTAGAATATTCTTTGTAATAACTTACAAGTTTTTTTATATAGTCACCACGGCATTCTTTGTCTCCAATTGAATTAATTTCAACAGTAAGATTTTTTGCCCCAGCTTCTTCTAGAATACTTAAACCAACTTTTATAATTAATGCATCAATTATACTTTTATCACTACCTAATGAATCCAAATCAAATTGGTAAAATTGTCGATAGCGTCCTTGCTGTGGATTGTCGTGTCGAAAAGTTGGACCATATTGGTATAGCATAACTGGCTGAGGAAGAGTTTGCATTCCATTTTGAATATATGCACGCATTAGAGATGCAGTATGTTCTGGCCTAAGTGCCAAAAGGTCACCGCCTCTAGTTTTTAGGGTATACATTTCTTTGTCCACAATATCGGTTCCTTTGCCAACACCATAAGTAAAAACTTCTTGATGTTCTAAAATTGGAGTTTCAATTGGTTTAAAACCATAATAAATTGCAATTTCTTGAGCTTTTTCAAAAAATCCTTGAAAATTATAATATTCTTCACCTATAAGATCCCTCATTCCTTTAACTGAAATGAAGTCCTTTACTTTATCTGTGGATTTATTAATACCTGTGGCGTTAAGCTGGGACTTTTCACTTTTATTTTTTTCTTTAATAATTTTTGGCATGTAATTTGTTAAGTACATAGGTCACACCTCGGGAGTACCAGAGGTGTGACCTATGTTCAATGTTTCCCCGGGAATAAATCAATTTTATCAAGTGGCACTAAGCGTAATAAT
>JBBUBU010000025.1:0-3467 GCA_038058115.1 Patescibacteria group bacterium
AATTGGAAAAAGCACAAAACGATCTTTATTCTCTTCTAAGATTTTTTCTGACATGTATTCATGTTAGCACAAAAATAAAAAATACCAAAAGTTTCAAAATTATTATGCAAAACCTTTTAAAATAATTTAATTAAAGTCAACACAACGAATCCCGAGTTCAAGAAATAATTGCAAATTTTTACTACTTCTTAGGTTCAGCTTCTGCTTTATCCTCTTCTTTCTTTCCTTTCTTTTCAACCTCGATCTTAGAGAGATCAACTGGTTCAGTTACTTTTTCTTCTTTATGCTGAATTATTGAAGCAACAACTTCAGTACCCTTAGTTATAACTAAAACGCTAGATGGTAATACTAAATCAGAAACAATAATATGCTCACCAACCGCTCCCAATTTAGAAATATCAACCACAACATTAGATGGTAAATCTTTTGGCAAAGCTTCAATTTCAACTTCCTGTAAAGCTTTTACCAACATTCCCAAGTTACTTTTCACTGCGCCAGAAATACCAATAAATTCAATCGGAATTTTTATTTTTATTTTTTTATCTGCCTTTACAATTAAAAAATCAACATGAATTGGATCTCCAGTAACTGGGTCAACCTGCACTTCATGAATCAAGCTATCAGTGTTGTCTTTTGGGGATAAAGAAATTTGAACAATTGAAGATTCTCCAGCTTGATGCCAGATTTTTTTAAATTCACGATTATTAATTACAATAGAAGTAGCTTTACCGGCTCCGTAAAAAACAGCCGGTATTTCTCCTCTTTTTCTTAAAGCACCTATTTTTAAACTTAAATCTCTATTTTTTGCATTAATTGTAAACATAAAAACATCATATCAAAAAAGGGGAAAAAAGCAAGTTTTAAATATTATGTTTTACATCATGCTCAGAAACTAAATGCGACAAAATATATTTTTTAGATTCAAATGGGTTAAGTGCTGGGATTTTTTTACCAGGATTAAAAATATTTTTTGGGTCAAAAATTTTTTTAATTTCTGAAAAAATTTCAATCACCTTAGGGCTATACATTTTATTTAAAAATGGAGTGCGAATTAATCCATCATTATGCTCCCCTGCCATAGAACCATGATAACGAGAAACTAAATCAAAAACTTGCTCAGATAATTCTAAAATTATTTTCCCAGTATCAGGACGCGAAAAATCCATCAAGGGAATAATGTGGAAATTTCCATTGCCAGCATGTCCAGCCAAAGTATAAGTCAAATCATATTTATTCAAAATTTGACGAAGTTCTGGTAAAAATTTAGGCAAAAATCTTGGGGCCACTATAATATCATCAATGAATGGAGCAGTGTGATTTCCTATTACATGTTTCCATAAAAGATTAAAACTTCCTCGCCGAATATCCCAATACTTATTTTCCTCTGCGTCTGATTTAGTAATATGTATATGTGTTTTAAAATCTTTAATTTTTTCTTTTAATTTAAAACAAAGATCATTAACCATGCTTTTATTATTTCCAGCAAAACTAACTAATAAAACTAATTTGGGAAAATTATTATTTCGCGCCATTTTAAATTCAGGCAAAAAATTCCAAAGAAATTTTATTTTTTGTATTAAATTTTTATTTTTCAAAAAATCCCGAAAATATTTTACGGCCAATCTCATTGTTTGATCATCATAAGTTTCAAGCATATCCGGTTTTAATTCCAGAATTTCATCAACTATCCTACCTAATGGCTCTAGGTCATTGATAAAAACAGCTACCAATCTATCATATTTTGGTTTTGGTAATAATTTAAAAGTAATTTCTGTGACAATTCCCAAAGTCCCCTGCGAACCAACTAAGATTTTATTTAGGTCAAATATAAAATTTTTACTGTGCCCGAGGTCCGACCTTGGGAATTCAAAAAGGTCGGACCTCGGGCTCCTTGTAACATTCCAAATATAATATCCAGCCGAATTTTTAGAAACTTTTGGTTTTGCATTTTTAATTTCTTCTTGATTGTTTTTAATTAATTCAAAAATATTTTTGTAAATTTGACCTTCAAAATTATTTTTTATTTTCTCTTTTAATTCATCTTGATTAAAAGATTTTACTAAATATTCTTCCCCGTCCGCAAAAACAATTTTGCTTTCTAAAACATAATCTTGGGTCTGACCATATTTCAAACTTCTCTCTCCGGCCGAATTATTTCCAAACATTCCACCCATTGCATTAATATTTTTAGATGCAGTGTAACAAGGTAAAATTAAATTTTTCTCTAAAGTTATTTTTTCAAAATCACGGTAAAACATTCCAGGCTGCACAGTAATTTCGTGCCCGAGGTCCGACCTTGGGAATTCAAAAAGGTCGGACCTCGGGCTCCTTTCTGCAGAGAAACTTATTAATTTATTCATATGCCTCGTGAAATCTAAAATTAATGATTCTCCCAATGGCCCACCCGACATACAGGTTCCAGCGCAACGCGGAGTAATAGAAAGATTTGGATATTTCTCTTTATTTTGATTTACCCACTTAACTAAATTTTTTACATCTTCTGAATCTTTTGGGAAAAGAACTAATTCAGGTCGCACTTCAAAAATACTTGCATCATGCGAATATTGATCTAATACTTTCTCACCATCTTCCACTTCCCCTTTAAAAATTTTTTTAATTTCTTCTTTCATGAATTTTATTTACTTTATAACTTATTTGACTTGGTAGTCCGACTACCAAGTGCGGGGTAAATTAATACACCTCCTGCTGATAGCATTTCTCACAGTATACTATCTCTGGCCTCTCGAGCGCAAAAGAAGTTTTTATTTCTTTATTGCATTTAGCGCAAGTACGATCATAAAGTTTCGGCATTCTTAAACGAGTAAAGCGGAATTTTTGTCGACAATTAAAACATTCATGGGGTAATGGAAGATTTAATTGTTTTATTAAATTATATTCTCCAATTGTAAAACGATAAGCTTTCTGACAACTTTGACATTCTATTACTTCTTTCAAAATACTTTCTTCTGTTTCTGAAATTGTATCAGGTAAATCTTGAGCTTTTTTAGTGATAGTATATTTATTACCCTCACCCTCATACCATTTAAAACCTTCTGCTAAAGCTTCTTCTTGGGTTTTAGGGAAAAAAGTTTGAGCCATAGTTTCATTGTAAGCAAAAGGTGAAAAATCTAATGGTAAAAATTCTCCATAAAACCACTTCCTACCTATTTTATCTATATAAGGCATATCTTTCATATTTTGAATAATTTGAGGTACCAATTTCTCATATTCTTCTTTACTATACTGTTTATTCAAAATACAATATTCTTTTCTTTTTAAATTGACGCAACCGAAAATATTATTACAATTAGAACATGCTTTGGAAAAATAAGTATCAATGCAAGAGTCACATTCTTCTGAAAAAAATGTTTTGTAACATTTATTGCACTTAATATTTTCATAACAAAGTTCTGAGTTATAAGTTTCCAAACAATCTAAAGAGTTTTTAAGTTGGACCATAAAAGAAG
>JBBUBU010000026.1:0-445 GCA_038058115.1 Patescibacteria group bacterium
TTACTTGCATGTACAAGTCGGAAGTTTTCGTATACTTGTTAATTGAAAAGGAGTTAATTTGAAGCAATTTTTGTACAATTTTAGCCTGATTTGACCATATTTAGGCATTTTCAAATCATGGTTTTTAAAAAATACTATATTTCCTTTCGTCTATCAAGTCCACTTTCAGTGACATAATATTTGACGGTTTTTCCTTCCTTCTTGGAAACGATATATCCCTCTTTTCTTAATTTACTAAGTATTTGGGCTATCCTAGATCTTGAAACTCTCATCTTTTTTGTGAAATCATCTGATGAAGGCGAAGAATTAGGATTATGGACTAGATAATTAAAAATTTCTTTTTCTATGCTCGGTAATTTATTTGAAAATATTATGCCAACTTGTTCAACATCTTCCCTATTTATCACACCCGAGGTTTTTTCAGATTCAAACACCTTTCTAAAAA
>JBBUBU010000026.1:455-1734 GCA_038058115.1 Patescibacteria group bacterium
GTTTCCACCAGTACGTCGTAGTGTCTCTTCAACAGCATCATCAGTAACCTTAATGTCAGAATGGGCATAATCCAAACGACGTTGTACAAGTTCTCTTGTGGATTTGAAATTAAACGGTGAAATTTTAATCCAGTGCGAGAAAAAATGATCCAATTGAGATTTTGTTATTTCAGAGACCTGATTTGATAAAGCAGTTAAAATTATTGAAATTTTTAATTTCCAAATTTGATCTCGAATATTTCTAAAGGTTAGCCAGACTAGATTGGAATCGATTTTATCTATATCATCAACAATTATACAAATTTTGATTTGATTTTTTTTTAGATGCTCTACCATTGTTATGAATCTAGTTTGTAGTTTAGATATATCGCTGTATTCTTTGGCACGTCTTTCTTCCAACTCGTCTTGTATACTTTTATCTGTCATGGTTCTGAGAAATCCATCTAAAAGCTTACCCGACTTGGAGCGATATTGTTTTGATTCTTCCCGTAGGATTTCAACCACATGTTTCAAAAAATTCTGCTGATTGAAATTTTCTAAATTTAACGCACTTAATTTTATCAAAAGTGTGTTTTCATCATCGTTCAACTTGTATAAAATATGGTTTAGAAGAGAGCTTTTTCCGCTACCTTGTTCGCCAATGATCAAAGCATTTTCAAAAGTATCTATTGCAAGAAATATTGAATCAATTTCATCCTTAAAAGAGGTAAAGAAATTAAGTACTAAAGATGGTTATTGTGTTGTCAATGCAAATGCTTGGGCGGTAGCTTTTTCTTTAACTTTAGATCCTACTAAGTCTTGGTGCGTAGACAATGCTGGCGCAGCTAGGGAAGTTTCAGTTACTAGCGAAATAAAAGATGCAATAGACACAGCTCGAGTTGCTTGTAATTTTTAGATAAAATTAAATAAGATCAAATAAAATGTTTTTTATTTTAACTACAATTTTTTTTATTTTTGGTTTAATTATCGGCAGTTTTTTAAATGTTGTTATTTTAAGATTTAATACTCAATCTCTTGGGGGCCATAGCGGGTGCACGTCTTGCAATCGACAACTTACTTGGCATGAGCTAATACCATTATTAAGTTTTTTTATTTTAGGTAGAAGGTGTTTAAATTGTAAAAATAAAATTTCAATACAGTACCCATTGGTTGAATTCTTTACTGGAATAATTTTTCTTTCTTTATTTTTAAAATTTCAAGATCTTTTTTTTAGCAATCAGTCCGTTTTTTTTATTACTTATATTTATTACGCGATATTATTTTCTATTTTGATTGTAAT
>JBBUBU010000026.1:1834-7086 GCA_038058115.1 Patescibacteria group bacterium
TTTTTTTTATTACTTATATTTATTACGCGATATTATTTTCTATTTTGATTGTAATTTCTGTTTATGATTTAAAACATAAAGTAATTCCTGATAAATTATCTTTGATTTTTGGAATAATAACTTTTATTGGTTTATTTTTCTTTCATAATACTGTGGCGTTAAGCCGGGACTTCGTTTTTAATCCGCATTTTCCAAATTATTTAGAATTTCTTTCTGGTTTTGTTATCTCTTTACCTTTTGCTTTACTTTGGTTATTATCTAGTGGTAGGTTAATGGGTTTAGGAGATGCGAAATTAGCAATTGGTTTAGGTTGGTTTTTGGGATGGCCAATGATTTTTTCCGGAACCGTTTTTGCTTTTTGGTCCGGAGCAATAATTGGTATTTTAGGTATTCTTATTTCTAAGATTGCTTCAAGGGGCATTATGGGTATTAAGTATACAATGAAAAGCGAAATTCCATTTGCCCCATTTCTAGTTCTTGGAGCGATCCTAACTTTCTTTTTAGAATTTAATTTTTTCTCTTTTTTTTATTTTTAACAAAAATTTTGCATTTCAAGGTCCGACCTCTGTGAGCCCGAGGTCGTACCTTGGGGCCCACAAATTAGCCATCCTGGATTTACCTTTGAAGTCGGACACCAGAACATAATATTAAGTTTTGTGATAATATATAATTAATGACATTCAAAAAAAATCAAAGAAAAAATGCTCCAAGGTCCGACCTTAAGAATTCAAAAAGGTCGTACCTTGGAATCCAAAATAAAGGAATGACTTATGTTGAGCTTATTGTTGTTCTAACAATTTTTTCTGTTATTTCTGGTGTTACAATTTTTGATTATAAAAAATTTGAACACAGGGTGGAGATTAAAGATTTAGCAAGCCATATTGCTTCAAAAATAGTTGAAGCGCAAAAAAATGCTCAAGCAGGACGACAGACTTCCAATGGTGTTTTTACGACTCTAGATTCTAGTAAAAAACCAAAACCATCTTACGGAATTCGTTTTGACGCTACAGATGATATCACTAAGAAAAGTTTTATTTATTTTGCTGACTTAGATAATGAGGGTGATTATGATGTTAACGTTAGTAATGCTTGCAGTGTACTTGGTGATGAATGTTTGGAAAAAGTAGAAATATACAAAGGTTATCGTATTGAAGAAATTAAATTTTATGATAGTAGTAGTCCAGACGGAGAATTATGTCCTGGTATGATAGATATTACTTTTAAGCGAGCTGACCCAAATGTTCGTTTTGAATCTACTAGTTGTGGTATTAGTACTGCTTCTGAAGTTAAGATAACAACTTCTCTTTCAACATCTCCTGAAATTCGTGCTATAATAAGTGTACATCAGTCTGGGAGAATTCAGATTAATTAACAATATGAAAAATACAAACCCAAAATTAGTGTGCGGGTATACTATTATAGAAACGATGGTGTCAATTTCTGTCTTTTTAATTGCTATTTTAATTGGTATGTCGGCTCTTTTAAATGCTAACAGTACACAAAGAAAAGCAAACGATATGCGCGCAATTTTAGATAATTTAAGTTTTATCATGGAAGATATTTCTAGAAATTTAAGAATGGGGAATGGGTATTCTTGTGATAATAATAATTGTAAAAAATTTTCTTTTACAGGTTCTGATGGTAATGGTTGGTCTTATGAAATTAATTTAGATAAAAAGGTTATAAGAGATGTTATAAAAAATAGTATTTCCGATCCCGTTATATTAAATTCTGAGGAAATTAAAATTGATTCTGTAAATTCTGGTTTTACAATTATTAACAATACTACGGGTAAACAATCCTTTGTAATTATTAAATTAAGTGGAGAAATTAAATCCAAGGATGTTACAACTCCTTTTTCTTTACAAACTTCAGTTTCAAGGAGAGCACTTGAATAAGCTAAATAAAAATATAAAAAATATGCAAAAATTTTTTCAAAATAAAAAAATAAAAAATATAAAACCAAAACTAATATTGGGTTTTACATTAGTAGAAACCCTGGTTGCTATTTCAATTTTTACTATTTCTGTTGTCTCAGTAATCGTTGTTTTAGGTGATAGCTTAAAACATATTAATTATGCTAAAAATAAAGTTAAAGCAGTTTATTTAGCACAAGAGGGGATTGAATTTATTAGAAATCAAAGAGATAATTTTGTGCTTGTTGATCCTACTACCCTTACTCCTCCTGATACTAATTGGGGTAATTTTAAGGCTTACTTAACGATCAATACTTGTTATATATTATCAGGTGACTCAGAAGCAGACAAGGGTTGTGATATAAAAAGTAGCGATTTGATGGGTGCAAATTCTGGCACTTCTGCTGATAGTGTATTTACTGGTACTATAATAGTTGAAAATATTAATGATAATGAAATAAAAATTATTTCAAAAATTGATTGGAATCAACCATCCGGGCCACAACACGTTGAGTTTCAAGAAAATTTATTTAATTGGGTTGGGCAATTTTAGTAAAATATAAAAAATGTTAAATAAAATTATAAAAAATCAAAGAGGGTTCGTAATACTTTTTGCCACAACAATATCTGGTATAATTTTAATTATTTCTTTGGGCCTTTCTAGAATAGCTTTACAAGAAATTAAATTTAGTACTTCTGCAACCGATACCAACAACGCCTTTTTTGCAGCGGATACGGGCATGGAGTGCGGGTTGTTTTATGGTAGCGATAAAACAAGTTTTCCAGACCCAACACCGATGAACTGTGCAGGAGAGAACAATATTAGTGTTTCCGCAGGTGGTATCGATGTCAATCCATGGGATTTTTCTATTTTTTTAAATAATGATCCTAAATATAGTTGCGCTAAAGTAAGAGTTACAAAAACACAAATAATAGATCCTGCTGGCACTAAAACGACAATCACTTCAACAGGTTATAGCGAGAATTTTTATGGAAACAGTACATCTAATTGTGGCGCGAAAGACAATAGCGTTGAACGTGAGTTAGAGGTAAATTTTACTCAATAAAATAATTAAATATGAAATGGAAAAATTATCTGCAGAAGATAGAATAAATAAACTACGCAAAGAAATTGCCTATTTGCGCGAGGCTTATCATATTAAAAATGATCCTAATGTAACGGACGATATTTATGATTCTTTAAATAAAGAATTAAAAAAACTTTTGGAAAAATTTCCAGAATTTAATGACATTAATTCTTTTGAAAATAGAATAGCCGGAAAACCATTAGATAAATTTTTAAAAGTAAAGCATAAAACCAGAATGCTTTCTTTGAATGATGTTTTTAATGAACAAGAATTATATGATTGGGAAAAGAGAATTAAAAAACTGAATTCCCAAGGTCTGACCTTTTCTGACCCGCATGCTTTAAATTATTTCTGCGAAGTAAAATTTGATGGCTTGGCCGTTTCTTTAATTTATAAAAATGGAAAATTTTTTCAGGGTTCAACTCGTGGGGATGGAGAAATTGGGGAGGATATTACTGAGAATTTAAAGATGATTAAAAATATTCCGTTACACCTCAGTCAAGGCCAGACCTTACTCGAGTATTTAGAAGTTAGAGGTGAAGTAATTATGGAAAAAGATACACTGTTGGCCCTTAATAAAAAACGAAAAGAGCAAGGTGAAGTACTTTTTGCAAATACTAGAAATGCCGCGGCAGGAAGTTTAAGACAATTGGATTCAAAAATAGTTCAAGAAAGAAATTTAGATTTTTTTGCTTATGATTTATTTATGACGCAAGTCGGGAAAGGTCAGACCTTGCCCGACTTGCACACCCACTCCGCTAAGCATAAATACTTGAGAGAACTTGGTTTTAATTTAGCTTCACACGAGGTTCTTTGTAAAAATCTTGAAGAGGTAATAATTTTTATAAAAAAATTTGAAAAAACAAGACCTAATTTACCATATGGGACAGATGGCATTGTAATTTGTGTTGATGATTTAAAAATTCAAGAAAATTTAGGAGTAGTTGGAAAAGCTCCACGCCATACAGTGGCTTTTAAATATCCAGCTGAAAAAGCTACCACTATAGTTAAGGATATACAGATGAAAGTTGGGCGTACTGGAGTATTAACACCTTTGGCAATTTTTGAACCTACTTTAGTGGCTGGTTCAACTGTCTCAAAAGCTACTTTACATAATATGGATCAAATTGAAAGATTAAATTTAAAAATAGGGGATACTGTTGTGATTGAAAAAGCCGGGGATGTAATTCCAAAAGTAGTAGAAGTTTTGACTCGCTTGCGTACCGGGAAAGAAAAGAAAATTTTAATACCAAAATTTTGTCCAGCATGTGGTGAGGGAGTAGAAAAAAGAAATTTGAACTATGCAATTACGCAAGTCAGAAAAGGTCTGACCTTGCCTGATTTGCAGGCTTCAGTTGCTTATTATTGCCCTAATTCAAAATGCCCTGCAAAAAATCAAAGATATTTAGATCATTTTGTTTCGGTTTTTAAAATTTATGAATTAGGGCCTAAAATTTTAAAAAAATTTAGAGACGCTAATTTAATTAATGATGCAGCTGATATTTTTATTTTAAAAAAAGATGAAATTGCAAATTTAGAAGGAATGGGCGAAAAGTCGGCTGAGAATATTTTGCAAGAAATAGAAATAAAAAAGAAAATTTTACTTGCTAAATTTCTTTGGGCTTTGGGAATTTTGCATGTAGGGGAGGAGACTGCGAGAGATTTAGCCGCAAGTTTTGGTAGCATACCAAAACTTGCGACCGCGGATCTTGAAGAAATAAATTCTATAGAAAATATTGGCCCAGTTGTTTCTAAAAGTGTTTTTGATTATTTTCGTAATCAAAATAATTTAAATTTTATTGAAAAATTAATAAAAAATGGGGTAATTATTCAGGATGTACCGCAGAAATCAAGGTTCGACCTTAAGGGAGCCCAAAGGTCGAACCTTGATTCCAAAAAGTTGAAATTTTCTGGACTAATTTTTGTTTTAACTGGTACTTTACCTACTATGTCTCGAGATTTAGTTAAAGAAAAAATTATTAGTTTGGGTGGTAAAGTGTCAAGTTCAATTTCTAAAAATACTTCTTATTTAGTTGCTGGAGATGATCCAGGTTCTAAATTTGCTTTAGCCCAAAAATTGGGCGTGAAAATAATTGAGGAAAAAGAGTTTTTAAAGATGCTATAAATTATAAAGACGGATCATTGATTAATACAGGAGAATTAATAATTTCAATTGATTTTTTCTCTCTGGACAAAAAATAGTCCAATGCATTTTTAATTTTTTCTTTTTTTATTGTTTTTGTTCTTA
>JBBUBU010000027.1:0-18921 GCA_038058115.1 Patescibacteria group bacterium
AAAAAATCCTTTGCAAATCAAGTGCTGTTTAGTTATCCACAGGTTCTATAGTTGATTATATCATATTTACTAAGAATACTTAAATTAAATTCAAATTCAAAAATAAATCTCCCTATTTAAATACATTATCCCAATTATTTTTAAAGCAATTAAGTTTAAGATAAAATTATGGATTCATAAAAATTTTTAAAAAATGAGCTCAGATCTTGTTTTTTTAAATTCTTACATTCTGCAGAATGTAAGAATATCATATAGTATCATCAATTGTAATTTTAAAAATTTTTAATAAATTCAAAAAAAATTTTTCCATAGGGAGAAAGAGAATGTTGAACTTGGCGTCCTAAATAATTTTTATTTAGAAGTCCAGCCTGAACAAGAGAACGAGTGTGTTGTGAAATGGTTTTGAAATTCGCTTCTAATTTATCAGATATTTCTTCTACATTAATTCCTTCATTTTTTTCAACCAGCAGTAAAATAGCAATCCGTCTGTGATTTGCTACTCCTTTAAAATGTCGTTCAAGCTGTTTTGGTGTTTTCATAATCTTATTATATGATATTTTATCAAACACTCCAACATTCTGCAGAATATTAGAATAAGATTAATAATAGATTCGTACATATGGACGAAATGGTCCAGGGCTGATTTTTATAATAATTTAAGTAAGTCACTTATGTCGCTAATAAAAAAGTCTGGTTCTGGTTCATGTAATTTATCAATATGAAAGCCATATGTGGCGCGAATAGTTTTTGTTCCAGCATTTTTGCCAGCTTGAATGTCTAAATATGAATCTCCGATCATTATTGCTTTTTCGGGTAACTCTTGCATAAATTCCAATGCCATTAAAAGAGGCTCAGGATCTGGTTTTATTTTTTTTACATCATCACCTGAAATTACTATATTAAATAAATTAAAAATGTTTGAATCAATTAGATTTTGGTGTGAAGTTTTTTTTGATCGTGTTGTAACTACCGCAAGTTTATAACCCTTATTTTTTAAAGTTTTTAGAGTCTCAAGGGCGTTTGGAAAAAGTTTAGCTAAATTAAAATTTAGATACTGAAAAGCGCGATGTGTGTCTATTAACTTATCTATATCTTTTTCTGAATTAGTGAGGGAAAAATAATATTCAGGAAAAGATTTTCCTACATTTTTAGCTATAATTGATCGTTCTGGAACAGAATATCCTGAAGTCGCAAGCGCATATTCTGTAGCTTGAAAAATAAATTCTTGCGTATCAAGAATTGTTCCATCAATATCAAAAATTAGTGTTGTAATTTTCTCCATTTTAGTTGTGGGGCGAAAATAATTCAAAATACTTTTTCATTGTAGGTAAAAATTCTTCGGGATGTTCTTGAAATTGTTTCTTAAATTCTTCCGGTGAAAACCACTTTATTTCTTCAACCTCATCTTCTTGTATTTTAAATTGTTTTAATTCCATATCAACAACGAGAGTATACCATTGCCCAAAATGGTGATATTGATTGTCAATTTTTACCTTGGGGCCAATAATAATTTCCATATTTTTTATTCCCAACTCCTCCTCCATTTCCTTTATTATATTTTCTTCATAACTTTCACTCTCTTCAACCGTACCAGCCACCGCCGGCCCCCACATATTAGGATGTTTAACTTTTGTGTGATGACGTCTAGCAAGAAGGATTTGACCATTTGAATTGGTAATCCACAAAGCGGAAACACGATAAATATCATTTTCATCTAAACTACCCCTATTTTTGTAGCCGATAATTTTATCGTTTTCGTCTACAATAATTATTTTTGGTTTTGTTGTTTCTGTCATAATGAATATTGTTAAATTAAAAATTTATAAAAAAATGTTTCACTTTTTCAATATACTTAGATATTCATTTATAAATACACTATCTCTAATAATATTAAAAGCTGTATTGTAAAAATCAATTTTACCATCTTTCACTTTCTTTGTTTGCGCCTTAAAAATATTTATCAATTTTTTATTATTTACCCAAACAACACTTAAACCATTTTTAACTTCTTCTTCTGTTCTAAAATCTTTTTTAAATTTTTTTACAGCCTTAACAACAAAACAAGTAGTTATATATTTTTTTGAATCCCTATCCCTGAATTCTTTAATTTTTCCTATAACATCAAGTACTTCAACTCTTTGATTTATTTCTTCTCTGCACTCTCTTATGATTTCAGTTTCTAAATTTTTACCTTCTGCTCCTCCTCCAGGCAAAGAGAAAAGTTTATGGATAGGATTTGTAACTAATGCAATTTCTCCTTTTTTATTTTTTACAATAGCTTTAACGGTATGTCGAGTAATGTATTTTTTTGGTTTTGGTATTCCATTATTAGGGAAAATATCAAAATTATGCAGTATTTTTAAATTTTTTTTCATAATTATTTATGATCCTTAATCATATAGGTAATTTTAGCATATTAATGATAAAAAAGTGAAATATTTTTTTATAACTTTTATTGCAATTTCATTATAAATTTAAATCTTTTTGTATTAAACCTCTTGTATAATCCTATAATTAATAAGTATAAATCCCTACGATAAATCAAAACTCAAGTAATTCTAAAACTTTATTGCGATCTGTGGACCAGAGAAAAATTCCAAGACGCGGGCCGGTATCTTTACTGATTAGTAAATTATAAATATCCTGGAAAAAAGTTCTTTGTATTTTTTTAAGTTCTACCTCGGGCAATTCTAAATCTTTAGGAATTTGATAAGTTAAAAACTCTAAATCAGCTACGCTGGCATCTATTTTATTTTTTAATTCTTGATATAATTTTTTAATAAAATCTTTGCGGTTTTCAGGTAAATTTTCAAAATATTCTTTATTTTTTTCTTTTCTTAATTCAATAATTTCACTGGCATTATATTTCACAAGCCAATTTCGAGCCAAAGGTAATCTTTGTCGCACGCTTTCTTCTGAATAATTTAAATCTAAATCTTTAATAATAAAAAAAATTTTATCTATTTGCCATTGCAAAATTTGACCCAACCCAACCATCTGTTTAAAGGAAATAGGCTGCGAACCCCGAGGTTCGACCTCGGGGAAGACTTTATCATATTCATCGTATTGCCGAAAAACTTCTGAATCAAAAGCGAGTTGAAAAGATTGATTAGGATCTCTTCTTTGATATAACCATTTTAAAATTTTAGGATCATAAATTTCTAACAAATCTAAAACCGAAACTGCATTTCCTTTAGAGCCAGACATCTTAACTCCCAATCCCCTAATTCCCACAAATAAATATTCCACAAAAGTTGGTGGATCAATCTTAAATATATTTTTAGCAATCTTAGAAGAAACATCATAACTACCACCCGGTGCGGCATGATCACTGCCACCCGGCTCAAAGCAAACTTTTTCATATTTCCAACGCATTGGCCAATCAATCTTCCAATTTAATTTAGCTATGTGTTCTTTTTTTAAATTAACTGTATCTTTCTGCTGGGTCTCTAAGCAAAGATAAGTTATTTGCATATCACCCAAATCATTATCATGATACTCTAAAATTTTTGTTGAATCTTTCCCGGTGAATCTAGAATAAACAGAAATAGGATAAAAATCTTCAATATATTTTAAAGTGTCAATTTTTTTCTCCTCAATTGCTTTCTCGCTCATAAAAAAAACTAAAATCTCCGCAATTTTTTTCCGCTCCCCCATGGCAAATTTTATCATTTCATCATACACCCCGCTCTCGTAAAGCTCAGTTTGATTTCTGTATTCAATTTCAATACCTAATTTTTCCAAAGCCTGCACAAAAGCTGACTGAAAATGTTCCGCATATGATATATGACAAGTACCAAATGGGTCAGGAATTTTTGAAAGAGGTTTCCCAACATATTGAACAAAAGATTCTGACACACCCACTGGAACTTTTCTTAAACGATCAAAGTTATCCCAAGAAAAAATAAATTTAACTTTCTTGCCTTTTTTCTCCAATGCCTCTTTAACCATTTGCACCGTCATAATATCTCGAAAATTTCCAAAATGCACAATCCCCGAAGGGCTAATTCCAGCCGCGACTGTATACTTCTCTTTTTTATTTTCATCTAAAGACAAAGAAATAATCTGATCTGCCACCGCCTCAGACCATGTTTGATTATTTTCCCCATTATTTTTTATTTCTGATAAATTAAATCGATTAGAATCGGACATAATATTAATTATGGTCTGCACCCCACATTTACGCTATTACTTCAGCAAGTTTTTCAAATTCTTTTCGGTCCAATTTACTACCTTCTAAAGCACTTGAGTAATAAGCATGCTCAATATCCCAACCTTTTTCCAAAGCTTGTTTTTCGGCAATATTAAGACTTGAAATAGTCTTCTGTGCATCTCTGACACTAAAAAAAAGTTGTTTTATAATATTTTTCATATAATTTAATAACTTATACTTATATAGGATAGTATACACGGAGTCAAGTAATATATCAAGCGAGCGAATAGCCTATTCTTACTGCGGTTGACGCCTTATAATCCTAAAACTTCCCCAGAGCCGTTGATCGGGATTGAACCGATGGCCTCGTTCTTACCAAGAACGTGCTCTACCAACTGAGCTACAACGGCAAAACTGAAAATCAAGGTTAAACCTTGATTTTAGCAAAACTAAACATACCTGCGCGACCGACCGGGCTCGAACCGGCAACCTCCCACGTGACAGGCGGGTGCTCTAACCAATTGAGCTACGATCGCAAGGCGTAATTCATGATAATAACTCAAGGCATTAATGTACTCTAATAATTGAGCTACGATCGCAAATATGGATTCCAAGATCCGACCTTTTTAAAATTCTTAAGGTCAGACCTTGGAGCTATATTATCACATCTTTTTAAAAATCGGAAATTTAATTTTACTACATCTTCGTTGGTTCCAAGGTTCGACCTTTGGGCTCCCTTAAGGTCGAACCTTTAAATACAAAAAATTTTGATAAAATTACAAAATAGTTTATAATGTAATTACATATGCCACCATTGAATAAATTTACAATCAAAGCTAAAGATGCGATAAAAAGAGCGCATGAGGTTGCAATTGAGCGTGGTCAAAACCATGTCTCGTCTTTGCATTTGTTGATAGGCCTTTTATCGCAAGAAGAAAGTATGGTCAATACTATTTTAGATAAATTAGAAATTGATAGTGTTTTTTTAGCTGATTCAGTTTTCGATTTAATTGAAGCACCCGAATCACAAGGTAATACAATTGCGCCATCTTATCATATTTTTTTAAATCCAGATTTAGCGCAAATAATTGAACAATCAGTTAAAGTGGCGGAATTTTTAAAAGATGATTTTACTTCAACTGAACATCTTTTTATTGCAATGTTAGAAGTTGCTGGAGAAGCGCGAGAAGTTTTAGCGCGATTTAGAATTCAAAAAGATCCAGTAATAAAAATTTTAGAAAATCTTAGAAGTCAAAATATTACTGACATTACCGGACCAAAAAAATTCCGTTTTCTTTTAAAGTATACTAGAAATTTAACAAAATTAGCGAAAGAAGATAAATTAGATCCAGTTATTGGTAGAGATAATGAAATACATAGAATTATACAAATTCTTTCCCGTCGAACAAAAAATAATCCAATTTTAATCGGCGAAGCAGGAACCGGAAAAACAGCCGTGGCGGAAGGATTGGCTCAATGTATTGTAAAAAATAATGTTCCAGAATCTTTAAAAGGCAAAGAACTTGTTTCTCTTGATTTGGGTTTACTTATTGCTGGAACAAAATATCGTGGAGAATTTGAAGAACGATTAAAGGGGCTTATGAAAGAAATTGAAAAATCGGAAGGAAAAATTATTCTTTTTATTGACGAAATTCACACAATTGTTGGAGCTGGAAGCGCGGAAGGAACAATGGACGCTTCTAATATGTTAAAACCAGCTTTGTCTCGAGGTGAATTACAAGCAATTGGCGCTACCACATTAAGAGAGTATCAAAAACATATAGAAAAAGACCCAGCTTTGGCTAGGCGTTTTCAACCAGTTTATATTGACGAACCAAGTACAGAAGATGCTATTACAATTTTACGAGGATTAAAAGAAAAATATGAATTATTCCACGGAGTAAGAATCACCGATGAAGCAATAATTGCAGCCGTAAATTTTTCTACAAGATATATTACAAATCGTTTTTTGCCAGACAAAGCTGTAGATTTAATTGACGAAGCTTCGTCCTCATTAAAAATAGCACTTGAAAATAAACCTCCCCTCTTAGCAGAAGCACATCGAAAAATAATGGTTTTGGAAATTGAAAAAGAAGCATTGAAAAAAGAAATTTTGGCGCAGGAACAACAAGAAGGAAAGCAAAAAGAGAAACTGGAAGAGAAAAATAAACTTATAAACAGAATTAAAGATATAGAAACAGAAATAGCAAATTTAAATGAAAAAACTAGAGAGCTTCAGTTGAAATGGGAAAATGAAAAAACAACGGTTATAAAAATTCGCGCAATAAAAAAAGAATTGGAAACTTTGCGTTTGGAAGCAGAGAATGCTGAAATGCAAGCAGATTTAGCGCGCGCGGCAGAAATTGTTTATGGAAAAATTCCAAGTCTTAAAAAAGAATTAGAAATAATGCTTTCTCGTTTAACTAAATTACAAAAATCACGCAGAATTTTAAGAGAAGAAGTTACTTCCGAAGATATTGCGGAAGTTGTTTCTCGTTGGACTGGAATACCATTAACTAAAATGCTAGAAGAAGACAGAATGAAACTTGAAAAAATGGAAATAGAATTAAGTAATAGAGTAGTTGGCCAAAATGATGCAATTAAAAGAATTGCCGATGTAATTCGTCGTTCGCGAGCTGGAATTTCTGACCCAAATAGACCAATTGGTTCTTTTATATTTTTAGGACCAACTGGAGTAGGTAAAACAGAACTCACAAAAACTTTAGCCCAATTTATGTTTAATGATGATCGCGCTTTAATTAGATTTGATATGTCCGAATATATGGAAAAACATTCAATGTCAAAATTAATTGGCTCGCCTCCTGGCTATGTGGGCTATGAAGAATCAGGTCAATTAACCGAAGCTATTAGGCATCGTCCTTATGCGGTAATTCTTTTTGACGAAATTGAAAAAGCTAACCCCGAAATTTTTAATATTCTTCTACAAATTATTGACGAAGGAAGATTAACCGATGGAAAAGGCAGAGTGGTAAATTTTAAAAATGCTATCATAATTCTTACATCTAATATTGGTTCACAATATATTGAAAAAATGGAAAGTTTTGGTTTTTCTAATAATTCAGAAAAACAAAATTATAATGATATGAAAGAAAAAGTTTTAGAAGCGTTGAAAGATCATTTCCGTCCAGAATTTATAAATCGCTTGGACGAAATTGTTGTTTTTGATGTTTTATCACCTGAAGCAATTAAAGAGATTGTTAAAATAAAAATTCAAATTGTGCAGGATCGTTTATTAAATAAAAATATTAATTTTAGTATTTCCGATGAGGCTCTTTCGTATTTAGGAAAAGAAGGTTATAACCCAAATTACGGCGCCCGTCCACTTAATCGTCTAATTCAAAATAAAATTCTAAACCCAGTTGCCAATTTTATTATTTCTAATAATTTAAAAACTGGAGATATGGTTTTTGTTTCTTTAAAAGACAATCAACTCCTAATTGAAAACAAAAAAAAATCCAACCGCAAAATAAAAAGCCCGATGGGTTTTGATTTAGTAACTAGGTAATAAATTTATGAAATTTATATTTAAAAAAAATTTAAAGGAAGCGCCGAAGGAAGCACTTTTTGTGTCTGTGTGCCACACTAATAAAGATGAAATTTTTTTAGAAAATGGAATTAAAACTCTTTATCTAAAGCGTGATGAATTAGAAAAGTTCCAGTCTAACACTAAAAATCTTAGAAGATTATATTTATTAATTAGAAAGATGGTAATTTTAGCAAAACAAACCCAGGTAAAACAACTTGCTTTTAATTTTAATGATTTCGCAATATTACTTTCAAGCACTAAAAAAACGGAGGTCACACCTCCGTTAGCTAACGGAGGTGTGACCTCCGTTTTTTCCTCAACACTAGAATTAGCAGAAATAATCGGCACACAAATTGCTTTTGCTAATTATGAATTTGTTCAATACAAAACACCGCCACCAGAAGGTTTTAATTTTATTAAAGAAATTTTTATTGAAGGAACTAATCCAGAAATTCAAAAAATAATTTTAAAAGGAAATATTATAGCTGAAGAAGTAAATAAAACTCGTTCTTTATCTAATACACCGGGTGGAGATATGACTCCATCGGTTTTAGCCCAAGAAGCAAAAAAGGCGTTAAAAAATTTACCAGTCAAAGTAAAAATTTTAGGGGAAAAAGAAATGGCAAAAGAAAAAATGGAAGCCATTTTAGCAGTGGGCCGTGGATCCGAAATGGAATCTAAATTTATTATTTTAGAATATTGGGGAGACAAAAAAGGGGAAGAAAAGAAGGATAAGTCCGACTTCCCGCCAGCTGGCGGAAAAGTCGGACTTCCCTCTTTTCTTACTAAGAATGCACCCATAGTTTTAGTAGGCAAAGGCGTAACTTTTGATTCCGGTGGCATAAATTTAAAACCATCCTCGAGTCTTTTAGGTATGAATATGGATATGTCTGGTGGAGCAGCAGTAATTCATACTATGGCATTAATAGCAAAAAATAAAATTAAAAAAAATGTAATTGGCTTAATCCCCGCAGTGGAAAATATGCCTTCAGGCAAGAGTTATCGACCGGGAGATGTAATTCGTTCAATGTCAGGACAAACTATTGAAATTTTAAATACCGACGCGGAAGGAAGAGTAATTTTGGCAGATGCTTTAACTTATGCTGAAAAATATAAACCATCTTTAGTTATTGATATCGCAACTTTGACCGGTGCCGCCGTGGTTGCTTTAGGTGAAAGAGCCTCTGCAATTTTTACTGATGATGATATTTTATGTAAAAATTTTGAAGAAATTGGTGAAGAAACTGGAGAATATCTTTGGCGTTTACCTTTATGGGAAGAATATGAAAGTGAAATAAAGGGCAGTTTAGGTGATTGGACTAATTGTCATAATAAAGATTCGCGTTATGGTGGTGCAACCAATGGCGCAATTTTTCTAAAACAATTTACTAAAAAATATAGCAAAGACTGTAAATGGGTTCACTTAGACATTGCCCCACGCATGACCTCTATTGCCGGAGAATATCTCGCCCCAGGTGCTTTAGGTACACCAGTTAGACTTTTGTATAAAATAATTGAAAAATTAAAATAAGCGTTTTAATTTTGTGAGCATGGATGGAAAGGACCCAAGGGCATTATTGCCCTCTGTCTTATGATAAGACAACATGTAAAATACGCTAAACATTAGAATTATGATTTTTTGTGAGCATGGATGGAATCGGACCATCGGCCTCTGTCTTATCAGGACAGCGTTCTACCACTGAACTACATGCTCAAATTATCTTAGAACAATAAGCATAATACATTTTTTTTGAAATAAATACAAATTTTTACACTAACTTTACGACCGTCAGGTTAGTGTAAAAATATAACTTAATAATAAGATTTATTTGTATTTTATTTGCTTTTGTATTATATTCTTAAGATGCAATGGCAGATGGCATTAAAAATATTTACTGAAATTTCAACTTGGATTGTTGTTCCAATAATTTTGGCAATTATTTTTGGAAAAAAATTAGATATTTATTATCAAACTAAACCTTGGATTTTTATTATATTTATAATATTAAGTTTCATAATTTCATCTTTTGGAATTATAAAAAGTGTAAAAAAATATACAAGTAAATTATAAGTAAAAAAATCTTTAAATTACGAAACTTACATAAAATCGCAATTTTATAGGGGTTGGGCGGGGACTGGCCTATAAAATTATGATTTTATGTAAGTTTCGTAATTTACGATATAATAGAACATATGGTAGAATATTCAGAAAAAATTAATCCTGAAATAACACATGAAATAACACTTTTCGCAGAACCAATTTTTCATATTGGAAGTTTTAATATTACCAATGCTTTATTAACAAGTTGGGTTGCGGTATTTATTATAATAATAATATCAATTATCCTTCGCAAAAAACTTTCTGAAATTCCAAACAAATTACAAAATATTTTTGAAATAATAATTGAAGCCGGACTTTCTTTGTGTGATCAAATTACTAATAATAGAAAAGTTTCACTTCGTGTTTTTCCATTTGCTATTTCTGCTTTTCTTTTTATTTTAATAAATAATTATTTGGGCCTTCTGCCTTTGGGCGGCTTGGGAATTATTGAAAAGGGTGCACACGGTAATGTTTTTATTCCATTTTTGCGTGGAGGTACTGCTGATATTAATACAACCCTAGCTTTGGCTCTCGGAGCAGTAATTGGAGCTAATTTATTTGGTATTTTTTCTATTGGTTTATGGAAAACTTTTAATAAATACATTAACTTAAGTGCGTTAGGCGGAATATTTACACACATTCGCAAAAATCCAACAGTAGTTATTGTGGCTCCAATTACTTTCTTTGTTGGTTTAATTGAAATTGCTGGAGAATTCGCAAAAATTGCTTCTTTATCTTTTCGTCTTTTTGGTAACATTTTTGCTGGAGAAGTACTTTTAATTTCAATCGCTGCTTTGGCTCCTTATATTATTCCCCTCCCCTTTCTATTTTTGGAAATTTTAGTAGGCTTGGTTCAAGCATTAATTTTTTCAATTTTATTAGTAGTTTATTTTAGCATTTCAGTAATTGATCACGAGGCGCATTAAAATTTATAGTAAATTTCTATACTCGGGATAATTTTCTTTAATTAAATTCTTCCAATTTCCAGTCTCACTTCCACCACCTAAATCATTTTTATGATACACGAGCAATACTTTTACTTTATTTTCAATTTTATGAATTGCCACAATACATCTATTGCCTGAACCATGACTAGATTCTTGTGTTCCCGCAATTTTAAACTCTGTTTTGCAAATAACCACATCAGCATCTTTATTTGTAATATACTCAGCCGTACTTTTTAAAAACAAAACATCAATAAATTTTAACTCTATAAGTAAAAAAATAACTGTTGTATCCCAGGCACCTTTATATTTTTTTGCAAAAGTTTTTATAAAGTGCCTTTCAGCAAAAAATTCAACAATAACTTGATATTCATTAATAATATTCATTTGGATTTTCCTGTGTTATGAGGCCGAGAGTAATGATATCGTTTTCGTTAGCACACAAATATGGGAACTGATTATGCGTAAATTCAACAATTTCTTTAGTCTTCTTGCCTTTCCACTTATTATTTATGTCTGTTAATAATTTTAATTCTTCTTTATTAATTTCAGATAAAACTTTTTTTGCCCCAGCCCGAGTTTGAGAGATAAGCATAGCGCCGTCTTTTGTCTGTTCTATTTCGATCTGACCATTTTCATAAAGTTCATCTATTATTCTAAAATAAGAATCAGCCACGGGCCCATATTGAATTTTTCTGTATTGCATACCACTCATACTTTTTAAATGATAATAAAACCACCCAGCATCAGCGAGATATGCTAATTTTGCTAATTTTGTCTTTGGAATTTTTTTATCAAAATGCAAAAAAGCCAAGATTATTTGCTTGTATTTTTCGTAATTTGGAGACTCCCCATTCTCAACTTCCTCAAAAGACACACCCAAAAAACTGGAAAGTTTTTCAAACTCTCCCATTGTAAGCTCTCTTTTGCCTTGCTCAATAGCAATATACGAAGGCCTAGAAATACCTAATTTTAAAGCTAACTCGAACTGGGTCAGTTTCTTTTTTAATCGAGCTTCTTTTATAAACTTTGCATATTTTGTAATCATTGTATCTATAATATATATTTTTATGTAAAAAAAGTCAACATATATGTTAGTAAATTTAACATTATAAAATAATTACTTTACTAACTCGACGATCGTCAAGTTAGTAAGGTAATTGGTAAAATTAACCTTGTTCGGAAATATGGTTTGGAAAACTGAGGAGAACCCTCAGGTTATCAGAATTTGTTTTCCAAGGTCAGACCTTTTAAAACAAATCTGACTTGCCTATTTATAAATTTTGTAATTTAAAAAAATTGTGCTATATTTATTAAATTAAAAAAGTCGTTTATTATTAATTAAAATTAGAAGTTATAACTTTACAAATAGAAGAGCTAGCTAGCACTGGAAAAGTTGTAACTCTACAAAATTATTATGGAATTAGGAATTTTCGCTAAAGCTATCGTAATGGCAGTAGGAGCAATTGCTCCAGCAATTTCAATTGGTTGGATTGGTTCAAAAGCAATGGAAGCAATTGGCCGTAACCCAGAATCAGCTAGTAAAATATTAGTGCCAATGCTTTTAGCTTGTGCTTTCGCCGAAGCTATCGCTATTTACGCATTAGTTATTGCATTTTCAATTTAAATTAAATAATAGTAAATTACAAAACTCGTTGCAGGCATAAGTTTTTGTGAGCAAAGTTTTATGTTTCTATTTTTTATACTCCGAGGGTTCCTGTTTTGTACTCAAAATAGGCGTAGGAGGAAAAAAATGGGAATATAAAACTTTGTGAAAAAAACTTACGCCAAGAAAGAGTTTTGTAATTACAGTAATATGAGTTCAATTATTTCAACATTTCACCTGGATTGGAAAATTATTATTGCACAAATTTTTAATTTTGCAATTGTTTTTGTGGTGCTTTATATTTATGCAATAAAACCACTTAATAAATTAATGAGCGAGCGTAGTGATAAAATTTCTAAAGGTATTGGCGACGCAAAAAATAATGAAATTATATTACAAGCGACAAAAATTGAATCAGAAAAAATAATCAATCAGGCTAAATTTGAAGCACAAAATATTTTAAAAAAAATAAAAAAAGAGGGAGAAGATAAAAAAATTAAAATGCTCCAAGAAACTAAAAATGAAATGGGCATTATTCTTGAACAAAATAAAAAAAATTTAGAAGTAGAAAAAATTAAAATGATTAGTGAAGCAAAAAAAGAAATAGTCTCTCTTGTTATAAAAACAACAGAAAAATTATTGGACGCCAAACTTGGCGAAAATTATAACCAACGGGCAATTCAAGAATTAGAAAAAATATCTTAAAGTCAGATTTGTTTTAAAAGGTCAGACCTTGGGAATTCAAAAAGGTCTGACCTTGGGAAACAAATTCAATATCTTATCATGTCAAAAATTTTAAACCATACCAATATTGCTAAAGCAATTTATCTAACTTTAGAAAATAAAAAGGGCGAGGAATTAGTAAATGCCAATAAACTTATTATAAAATTTTTGACAAAAAAAAATTTACTTAACAAGACCAAGGAAATATTAAAAAATTTAGAAAAAATAATTTTTGAAAAAAATGATATATTAAATATAAAAATTTTTAGTGCGCAAAAATTAAATGAAGAAAATAAAAAAGAAATAATAAAATTTTTAAGTAATAAAAAACTCAGCTCAAAAGGTCAGACCTTAGGAATTCAAAAAGGTCTGACCTTGGGAACCTTTACAGAAATTAGACTAGAAGAAAAAATAGATCAAAAATTACTAGGTGGAGTACGCCTAGAAAATAATCACGACATCATCGACCTAACCCTAAAAAACAAAATCCAACAACTTGAAGAAGTTTTTAACTAATGGTCTTGATTAGATCTATTGCATATCCACCAAGCTTTCTTGTTTCTAGATTTTTTGATATAATACTTATATGCTTCAAGAAGAATTAATTAAATTTTGGTTTACCTCAGCTCAAGAAGATTGGAAAACAGCACAATCTCTCATGAAATCTGAGCGTTATATGCACGCTTTATTCTTTTGTCACTTAACTTTGGAAAAAATACTAAAAGGATTTATAAGCAAATTAGGTAAAGAAAATAAAATCACACACGACCTTTTGTTGCTAGCCCAAGAAACAGAAATTGAATTATCTGAAGAACAAGCCCATTTTTTGTTCGAGGTAAATGAGTTTAATATCAGAACCAGGTACGATGATTACAAGCTTTCCTTTTATAAAAAAGCGACCAAAGAATACGCCGAAGATTATTTTAAAAAGATAAGTCAATTTAAATTATGGTTAGAGCAGAAATAAAAAAAATTATTTTAAATTATCGAGTTCTCTTAGAAAGAGCAAATATTCCCGTAAAACGAGTAGTGCTTTTCGGTTCTTATGCTCGAGGAACCGAGAGAAAAGATAGCGATATTGATCTTGGGATTATTTCTGAAGAATTTGGCCAAGACGAAATGAAAGAATCTTCAAGAATAAATTTTTTGAAATGGAAATTAGATAACCGTATCGAAGCCCACCCGATTTCCTCAAAAGATTATGACACGATAGCGACACCTTTTATAAATGAGGTCCGGAAATATGGGGTGGAAGTAAGTTAAGTTTTGTAATTCACTAATTATCATATTAAGTCATGGATGCGAAAATTTGATTTAAAATTTAATTTGTGATAAGATTATTGAATGACACAAGTAGTAATAGAAGTAAATAAGAACCCAAATGAAAACAATTCTAGTGTTTTGAGGCGTTTTTCGCGTAAAATTCAGGAATCAAATATAATTCGTAGCGCAAAAGGAAATAGATTCAACAAAAGAGAAGAATCAAAACTAAAAGTAAAAAAGAATATTCTAAGAAAAATAGGAAAGAGAAAAGAAATAGAAAAACTCCGTAAGCTTGGGAAAATAAAATAAGTCGCCATGGAAGATAATTTTTTTATTACAAATAAAACTAAAATTAAAATTCCAGCACTACCTTTACTTGAAATTAAAAAAGATATTTTAGGTGATAGCTATTCCCTATCGCTTGTTTTTTTGAGTGAAAAAAAATCTAAAGAAATTAATAAAATATATAGAAATAAAAATAATCCAACAAATATTTTATCTTTTAATTTATCTAAAAAAGAAGGCGAGATATTAATGTGTCCGGGTGTAATAAAAAAAGAAATAAAAGATTTTGGACGAAGTTTTTCTAAATTAATTGGTTTTTTATTTATCCATGGAGTATTGCACTTGAAAAATTTTGATCATAGTAGTAAAATGGAAGAATTAGAAGAAAAATATGATCAGAAATATTTTCATCAGCCTAGACGTCGGATCTTACCTAACTAAGATAGTGGTAGGAGAATTTTTAAAGGGAGAAAAAAATCCTAAAATTCTTGGTATTGGTGAAAGCGAAACAAGGGGCATCAGGCGTGGTTATGTTACAAATTTTTCCGACGCAGTAAATTCAATTAAAAATGCAATAAATATTGCTGAAAAAAACTCAAATATAAAAATTAAAAATGCTTTTGTTTCAATAAATGGTATAAGTTTGCGTTCAGAAATTAGTGTAGGTTCTGCTATTATTTCTAAAGCTGATGGCGAAATAACAAATTTAGATATTAATAAAGCAATAGATGACAGTGAAAATAATTTAAATTTAAATAATAAAAAAATCATTCAAAAATTCCCAATTTCTTTCCGAGTTGATAGTAAAGAAATTTTAGGAAAATTAGAGGGAGTGACAGGAATTAAACTTGAAGCAAAAGTTCTTTTTATAACTTATTCAACCCAACATTTAGAAGAATTATTAGATGTTATTTCAGAAGCTGGTATAGAAATTTTAGATATTATTCCTGCGCCAATAGCTGGAAGTTGTATCGCCCTATCTGAAAAACAAAAAATTGTTGGTTCTGCTTTAGTTAATATTGGATCAGAAATAACTTCTTTAGTTGTTTTTGAAAATGATTTACCAATTTATGTTTATAGTTTTCCAATCGGATCTGCTGATATTACACATGATATTGCTTTAGGATTTAAAATTCCGCTTGAAAAAGCTGAGAGTTTAAAATTAGGAAATATTATAGAAAACTATTCACAAAAAAAGATAGATCAAATTATTGAGGCACGCATTTCTGATATTTTTGAATTAATAGAAAATCATTTAAAAAAAATAAAAAGAAATGGGCTTTTGCCGGCTGGTATTGTCTTTATTGGTGGTGGCTCAAATGTTAATGGGCTCGAGGAATATTCAAAATCAGTACTTAATTTACCTTCCAGAATAGGTAATTTGGAAATATTTTCTAAAACAAAACTTCGTGATCCAGCTTATTTAGTTTCTTTAGGAATTTTAAATTTTTATTATGAAAATGAAAAATATCAAAATATTTCAGCACCCAGCATTTTTAAAAATATAAAAAACACCCTAGCCTTAGGCCTAAAACAATTAATGCCGTAAAAAATATGGTGGTTTACACCTGCAAAAAGTTTTGTAATTCAAAGAAATTAAGATAAACTTATTATTTTATAATTAATAATTCCATTTGGGGTTTGGAAAGAAAAATTATCTCCTTTTTTCTTTCCAAAAATTGCTTGACCAAAAGGAGATAGAACAGAAATTTTACCAGAAAGCGTATCGGCTTCCTCATTGCCAACAATCATAAAAGTTTTTTCTTCGCCAGTGAATATATCACCTTTTTCTATTCTCTTAACAACCACAGTAGAACAAATTCGTACTTTGTCACCCAATTCTTTGGTAGCAATACAAGATGTTTGTAAAAGATGTTCTATTTTTAAAATACGATCCTCTAAATGAGCTTGATTGTCTCGAGCTTGATGATATTCCGCATTTTCAGAAAGATCCCCCAAAGATTTTGCATACTTCAAACTATCCAAAATTTCTTGTCTCTTTGGCCCCTTTAAATCTTTCAACTCTACCTCCAATCCCCTTTTTTTATCTTCAGTTATATAATTTAATTGTGTCATATTAATATACTAACCTATAAATCTATTGAAGTCAAAAAAAACAAAAAGTAATCCACTTTTTTTATTTGACTTATTTTAAATTAAGTATAAGATATGAATTTGTGAGTAATATAAAATATTATGATAAACATAGATGATAATCAATTGGTAAAAAATTTAATTCCTGTTGTAGAAACAATAAATACTGAATTAGTTGGAAAACTATATTCAGAAAACACTGCTTCTGCTTATTCTTCTTCGCATATTTTTTTTGATAAATTAGCAAAAGAAAATTTTTTTGCTTGGAATAGTGCTTTAAAGGAAAAAAAATCTCCAAACAATTACAAATCTTTATTCTAAAGACGCAACCTTTTTACCTACCCTTTCTGATAAATTTTCAAAAGAACCAAATGGGGTTGAAGAATATTTTGAACATTTTCTTAAAGAAAATCCGGATGGAAAAATCGTTGAAGAAAATATTCAAGTTTTAGCCCCAAATTGTTATTTACATTCTGGCTTATATAATTTTGAAATTGATCTTGATAATAATAGGCAACTAATCGAAGCTCGATTTTCATTTATTTGGCAACAAGATTTAAATAGTAGTTGGAAAATAATGCATCACCATTCTTCAGTAAAACCGGAAGTTTAATACGCAGAAAAAATTCTGCAACAGATTTGTTTAAATTTATTTTTATAGATTTCATTTATATAAATTACTATGAGTGTCAATTTTAATAAATAAAACTGTTTCCTTGTCTAAGGGCTCATAAATCACTCTTAAATCACCTGTGATATTAATACTCCGATAACCTTTATAATTTCCACCAAGTGAATGATTATTTAAAATCTGATCAAATGGGTTTTGTAAAAAAAGATTTCTTCGATGTTCAAACTTTTCTTTTTCATTTAAATTAAGATTTTTGTACCGCTTTTTAAAATTTCTATGTAGAAATATTTTCATCAAGTTATCAAAAAATTTATGAATTAAGATATTTATCCATATCACTTGCATTACAAAATGGGCCCACGATATTCTTAGCGCTTTTATAATCTTGACTTGCTTTTTTTAATAATTTTTCTATTTCTGGTTTCAATTGGGGCTCAAGAGAAAACCGTGCTTCTCTGTGACGAATAAGTTCTTTCAGGTAAGCATTTACTATGGTACTTAAAGGCAAACCAAGATCATAAGCAACCCTCTTGGCATCTTCTTTTACATAATCATCAGTTTTTATATTTAACATTGTTTTCATATTATCTAAAGTATAGCTAACAGATAAATATTAGTCAAGGGGGTCGCTGTTGCTATTCCATAATTTTCGTAAGTTTGCTGGAAACACGCTACTGATAATATCTAATTATATTACTTGGGAGATGCTTAATGAAATGTGTAATATGGGTAATCTTTTTAAAAACAATAAGAACTACTATTAAGAGTGTAACAAAAAAAGCTGTTTTAAGTTTTCTTCTTGAAGTTAACGAAAACAATGAACTTGCAATAAAAATATGAACAAACATTGAAATTAGTAGAAAAATTACCAAAACACCATGTAGAATTAGAAATTCAGGGTCAAAACTAGTGTAGGTAGCCTCACCAATGAGTATTGACACCATAAGCAAAAACCATATATCAAAAGTAAGGTTTATAAAAACCAAATAACCGAAACGAAAATTTTTATTTTGCATAAAAACTATACCGATTCCTAGTAAAGCAAAAAATAATACTATCCAAGTAAAATAAGTAAAAAGCATACCCGGGTACAAAAAAGACAATACACTCAATAAAACTACAGGAAAAATGATGTGCCACCACACTAATCTAGAATAAGTACTATTTGAATAAACCTGTAAATTAACAGGATTTTCCTCTAGTTTTTTTGTAAAAAATAACATAATTGTATTATATAAAATTTTAATAATTATTGAATTTTATTTTTATGCGGATTATGGTTGGAGCAGATTTTATTGCTACAGCGTTCAGGGATAGTCTTAGTGCCTTCCATCATTAAGCTATTACATTTATCGCAAGTACGGCCGGTAGGTTTTGCTTTGATCGCAAATTTACAATCCGGATAATTTGAGCAAGAATAAAAAATTCCAAAGCGACCTCGGCGTTCTGAAACGTCTCCACATTTTTCTTTGGATAATCCTTTTCCAAGACAATCGGGACAAGATACTCCGGTTCTTTTTTTAGCTTCTGCTTCTTCATCTTTTTTAACAAATTTACATTTTGGATAACGAGAA
>JBBUBU010000028.1:0-1569 GCA_038058115.1 Patescibacteria group bacterium
ACTTTTCTCATATACCACTAATATTAACATATATTGTTACTTTATTAAATAGTTAAATGTTGAGAGCTTAGCTCTCAACATTATAAAATAACTTAACTTTTTATTTTTTCTGGACTTGTAAAAATTTAATTTGGTGGATGTTTACTGGAGATATTAATAATAATTTCTGAAAAGAATCGCGCGGGTCAGAAATTTTTGATTCAACAATCGCAACAACATAAGGAAAAATTCCTGGTAAAGCTACTTCTGTTTTATTTTCTACAACAAAATCTCGAGGTAAAGTTATTTCAAAATTTCCACCACCTCGACCAACTAAGGTTACCAAAATGTCTTTACCAGAAATTATTCCTTCAATTTCCTCACCTGGGCTAGAAAATAAAATTACTTTTGAAGAATTTTTATAAACAGAAGAAATTTTCCCAATTGGGATATTGCCAAGAGCAAAGACCAAATCCCCTTCAGTAATTCCCTTATCTAAACCAATATCAACAATAAGGGTATTGTAAAAACTTTGATCATTTTTTGCTAAAATAGTTGCTAAAATTACTGAGTCAGTGGCGGAATTTTTGGGAGTACCCAAAAATTCCGCCCTCACGGATCTATCTAAAATTTTAGAATTTACCGAAGTGGCTCTATTTAAAATTTCTTTCAATTTTAAATTTTCATCCAAAATTGAATTGTGATTTAAAAGTTTACCTGCTGTAACACCTAATTCAGATTTTAAATTTTGATTTTCTAATAAAAGATTTTTTTTACTTTGAAAAAAGAAACTTAAATTTAAAATTTTGTAATTCAAGTGATTACCAAAAACTAAAACGGGCTGAAAAATAAAATGAGTCGTGTAAGACAATTTATTAAAAAAAGAAAATCTAAAATAAAATAAAAATAATAAAAATATTACAACAAAAATAATTTTTAAAAATTTATTTCTTTTTATTTTTTTATCTAGAAGGAAGCTCATTTTGATTTTCAATTAAAACTTCTCGATAAAATTCAAGATCATCTAAAATGATACCGGTTCCGCGTGCAACTGTCGAGAGCGGATCATCAACAACATAAACGGGAATTTTAAGAATATTTTGTAAAATTTTATCTAAACCGGAAATTAAAGCTCCTCCCCCAGAAATAGCAATACCTCGATTAATAATATCAGATAAAATTTCAGGCGGGGTTATTTCTAATACATCTTTTACGCCTTCTATTAATTTTTTAATTGACGGCAAGATCGCTTCTCTGATATTTGCATCATTTATAATTACTTCACGTGGAAGTCCTGTTAAAAGATCTCTTCCGCGAATTTCTGTTTCCATATATTGACCTGAGAGAACAGAACCAATTGAAATTTTTGCTGCTTCAGCGGTCATCTCTCCAATAAAAATTTTAAATTCATCTCGCATATAAGCAATAATTTCACTATTTAATTTATCACCCGCTATTTTTAAATTTTTAGATTTTACAATTCCACCCAAAGAAATTACCGCAATGTCTGTTGTGCCACCACCAATATCTATTACCATAGAACCAACTGGATCTTTTACTGGAAGACGTGTACCAATTGCTGCTAACATT
>JBBUBU010000029.1:0-2934 GCA_038058115.1 Patescibacteria group bacterium
AAACAGTTTGGCGTTGGAATATTATTTTTTTTAAGTTCTTGTTTTAAAATAAATTTATCGTCCCAATTTTTATCGCCAATTTTTAAAAATTCTGGTTTGATTGGTAAGCTGTTGAAATAGAAATATTTATTGAGAAAAGTTTTTGGATAAGTCAGACTTCCCGAGTACGGATAAGTCGGACTTCCCAAAAACTTTTCATTAATTTTTGCACGATAAAAATCTAATGGTTTGCCAAAAAATATTACTTGCTCCATTTTTATTCCTCTTCGTATTGCTTCTTCCCAAATAACTCTTGAACGAAAAGTATTTGCTTTGTTGATATCTGAAGAAAATTTTACAATTTTTAAAAAACCAAGTAATTCAAATAGAAATTTTGGAATTGCATCAACAAAATTTTTTATAAAATTTGGAACATATCCAATCAAATTAAACCTATCTGTGTCTAAGATTTTTGAGATAATACTTCCAAAGAAAAATAAATTATGATTTATCTGCGCATCACCACAATAAAAACAATTACCAACTGTTTTTACAGACGGCTCATTTTCTACGGTGGCGTTAAGCTCGTAGTCTGAATTTTTTTTCATAATTCAATATTGTATATTATTTTTTAGTGTGCTCCTAAGTTCATACTCTTATTATATTCTTTGTATTTATTTTGACAAGTGGATAACTCCCGAGTTCAAGAAATAATTGCAACTTTTCTGACAAGAAAATACACAGGTCACACCTGTGTATTTAATGCTTACTGAACTGACGATCGTCAGTTCAGTAAGCATTTCATATTCTTCCAGATTACCATTCTTAAAAAACAGGGGGTCCTTATTTGTTGCTATTCTAATGGAGAGAATGGAGGTCGGACATCCATTCTACCTGCATGAAGTAATTTACCTTTTTTTATGGTATGATCTAAAAATGCTACATGTATCTTCTTTTACTTTCGGTGCATACAAAATCGATACTGCTCGTTCAATTATTACTTTCACATACCATGTGGAATTTCGATATGGAATAACAAAGACTTTCACTGACCGACTCTTCTTTAAAAATGTGGCACCGGAGTTGTGGGATAAAATACCAAAGGCCGTACTAGAGCCAACGCTTCAGGCACTTCTCCTTATGATAGGTATTAATTACTGGTCTGTCTTTCCGACGAAGAACATTCGTATCGAGGGATTTATACTTACGCGTGCACAGGCACATTTCTGGGATTCAATCTATTTAAATGGACTAGGAGAATTTTTTTACCTGATGAAAATAGACTTTCGCAACCTCATATCATTTCCATACGATGAATCTCTCGCTACACCTACGCCCGCGCGATTCGAACGCCCCAAGAGAGCACTTCTTTTAAACGGTGCGGGTAAAGATTCTATCCTTTCCGCTGAAATGTTGAAGGCCTCGGGTACGCCATTCGACTTTTTTACTTTTTCCCCAACATCCAGTCACAAAAACATTGCAAACCTCGTAGGAGTGAAAACTATCAATGTTGGCCGTCGTCGAGATCCATGGATCAATCTAATGACGTCATGTGGTGCATACCCGTCGGTGTCCACTTTCACATTCGTAGCAGTATTGCTAGCAGAACTTCTTGGTTACGATTCGATTTTTTTTTCAAACGAACGCAGTGCTGATTTCGGTAATCTAAACTATCTCGGTCTTTCAGTGAATCATCAATGGTGTAAATCATCTGAAGCGGAAAAAATGATCAACAATTACATTCAATCCTTTATAACACCAGATATTAGAACACTCTCACTCTTGAGGACATATAGTGAACTTGAGATTGTGCGACGCTTTGTATGTTATCCTCAATACTTCCATGATGTCACGAGTTGCAATGTATATTTTCAGATCGATCCCATTGAGAGATTTTTATGGCGCACTAAGTGGTGTAATCGGTGTGCAAAATGCGTGTTTCTTTTTGCATGCTTCTCGGCATTCCTGCCAAAAAAGGAAGTTATAAATATTTTTGGCGCTAATCTTTATGCCAAAAAAAGTCTCTTACCCCTTTTTAAGCGTATTCTTGGTATTGAAGGATTCAAGCCACTTGATTGTGTCGGCGAACCTGAAGAGATGATTTTAGCTATGCATTATGCGGCACTCAGTAATGAATATTCCGATGAACCGGCCATGCAGCTTTTTGAAGAATATTTTCCACCAAACTATGATTTTGAAAAGCTTACGCAGGGGGTCTTAACTGATGAGTATAATAATTTATAATTAAAACTTAAAGAAAATACATTAAAATTTTTTAAATATATAATGCTAATTTTAGAAATTATTTCAATATTTTTGTTATCATGTCTTGCACTATTTTGTTTATGGTATTTTCTTGACGCTTTATCTTGTAAAGAAGATATTATTACAAACAAAGATACAACTAAAAAAATTATAAAATTTATTAATATAAATTTTCCACAAGAAAATATTTTTTATGATTTGGGAAGCAGTATGGGGAGCTTCGCGCTTGATTTAGCAGAAAAATGTCCGCAACTACAAATTACAGGTATAGATAATAGTTTATTGAGAATACTAATATCAAAACTGCGTGCGTTTCTACAAAATAAAAAAATAATTTTTCTTAAGAAAGATATTTTTGAAACCGATCTTTTAAAAGCTAATTTAATTTATGTTTTCATACCGCTTATTTTATTACCCAAGCTTGCAATAAAACTTGAAAGGGAATTGTCTCGGAAGGCTGTAGTTATTACGAGTGTTTCGAACCCAGTCAACTTTACGGGTTGGGAACTAGTTGAAGTAATTCCTAAAAATCCAAAAAATAAAAACGAGCGAGATATTTTCATTTACAAATTTCCATTTAGAAAAATAGTTGGATAGTTATTTTTTTTAAAATTAAAAAAAGTTTGCCATTAATTTGCTATTGCTGGCTAATGGCAAAAATTGGAGTTGAAATTTAATACCAAAAACTTA
>JBBUBU010000030.1:0-9365 GCA_038058115.1 Patescibacteria group bacterium
TTCAAATTAAGGATCGAACCGTACTTTTTGAGCCACGCGGAGCGTGGAAAATCCTGGCGGGTTTTGATTTTGTCGGGAATTCAGCCCAATCATCGGCGCTTCGCGCCGACGCATTTTTTCGCGATGACTCTCAACTTCAATTTGTGCGGAGAAGGCGAGATTCGAACTCGCGGTCCTTTAAGGGACGACGGTTTAGTAAACCGTTGATTTAAGCCACTCATCCACTTCTCCATCGGTGTGAATTCCAAAACTCTTTTTTAGTATAAGTTTTCTAATTCACACTTATCTATTAAGAGAAGCATAGCAAATTTTAGACTGATTTACAAAATTTTAAAAAGTCCCAGCTTAATGCCACAGGATTTAAAAAATATGTTAGACTAAACTTGTTTAATAATTGTAAATTACAGGAGCCGTGTCGGAGTGGTCTAACGTACCTCTTTGCTAAAGAGGCAGGGGGCTTTATAACCTCCTCGCGAGTTCGAATCTCGCCGGCTCCGCAGAAATAAAATGCAAGACAAAATAATTAATTTAATAGAGCAAGTTTTAAAAAATCTTAATTTAGAAAATGATGGAATTCAAAATGAGAAAATTATTGTAGAGCATCCAATTAATTTAGAAAATGGAGATTATTCAACAAACATTGCGATGTTGCTTGCGCCACAAGCAAAAATTTCACCTAAAGAATTAGCCGAGAAAATAGTTTTGGAATTAAAGGCTATGTCAAGATCGGATCTTGAGATAGAAAAAGTAGAAAATAAAAATGGCTTTATTAATTTTTATTTAAGTAAAAATTTTTTTGAAAATAGTATTCAAGAAATTTTAGAAGCAGGACAAGGTTCGACCTTGGGAATTCAAAAAGGTCGAACCTTGTCCTGCTATGGCGGTAATAATTTTTTTGCAAATAAAAAAATTATGGTTGACTATACCCAGCCAAATCCTTTTAAGCCATTTCACATTGGGCATTTAATGTCTAATAGTATTGGTGAATCAATTACCAGAATTTTAGAAATTAGTGGAGCGAAAGTTGTTCGAGCAAATTATCAAGGGGATGTTGGTTTACATGTTGCGAAAGCAGTTTGGGGGATTTTGAAGGATGACAATGGGAAATCAAGGTTCGACCTTCCTGCTCAAAGGCCAAACTCTGATTGCAAATTGCCAGCAGATCTTGTGAGCCAGCAAGCCGAATATATTGGCCAATGTTATGTTGCAGGTAGTACTGCTTATGAAGAAAATCCAGAAGCTAAAAAAGAAATAAGTGAAATAAATAAAAAAATTTACGAAAAAAGTGATGAAGAAATAAATAAAATTTATGACTGGGGCAGAAAAATAACACTAGACGCATTTGAGGAAATTTATAAAAAATTAGGTACCAAATTTGATTATTATTTTTTTGAAGGTGAGACAGGGCCGATTGGGCAAAAAATTGTTTTAGAAAATTTAGCAGACTTGGAGGTTGAACCTCCACTTGGAGGTTCAACCTCCAAGTCTGGAATTTTTGAGAAATCTGAAGGCGCTATAATTTTTCCAGCTGAAAAATATGACCCTAAATTACATACTCGAGTTTTTTTGACTAATCAAAATTTACCAACTTATGAAGCAAAAGAATTAGGTTTAACAAAAATAAAATTTGAAAAAGAATCTACGAGCTTAACGCCACAGGGTCTAGATATTTCAATTACTATTATTGCTCAGGAGCAAGATGAACTTATGAAAGTGATTAATAAAGTAATTAGTTTAATTTATCCTGAAATTAGTGGGCGCATAAAATATATTTCTCACGGCATGATGCGTTTTGCGGATAGTAAAATGTCTTCTCGAAAGGGGAATGTGATTACCGGGGAATCTTTATTGCACGATTCAATGGAAGCGATAAGGCAAAAGGTAAACTTGGAGGTTGAACCTCTAAACTTGGAGGTTGAACCTCCAAGTAGCGGAGTGCCAGAGGTTCGACCTTGGGAATTCAAAAAGGTCGAACCTCAGGCTCAATTATGGCGAGAGAAAGAAGAAATGATTTCAATGGTGGGAGTGGCGGCGATAAAATATTCAATTTTAAAACAAGCAATTAAAAAAGATATTATTTATGATTTTAAAAAATCAATTTCTTTTGAAGGTGATTCTGGGCCCTATCTTCAGTATTCTTATGTGCGCGCAAAAGCAGTTTTAGAAAAAGCTAAACTAGGCAAGTCTGACTTATCCGTACTCGGGAAGTCCGACTTGCATAGTTTGGCTACTCAGCCAACTTACGACATTGAAAAACTATTATACCGATTTCCAGAAATTGTTTTACACTCAGCGCAAGAATTAGAACCCCATTACATTGCGAATTATTTAATAGAATTAGCACACAGTTTTAATACTTTTTACGGTCAAGTAAAAATTGTTGATGAAAATGATTCAAATTCTTTTTATCGTGTTTTAATTACTCAAGCTTTTATGAAAACCATGAAAGATGGTTTATATTTACTTGGCATTCAAGTACCAGACAGAATGTAGCTTGACTTTTTTTAAGATATATGCTATCATGTAGTCAAAGCTTATTTGTACTTTTTTTAAAAAACCCCATGCCTGGGGTACCAATGGCACATAAATAAGGCTAGAAGCACACCACCTTCTACCTTATAATCCCCATTAGTCTTTACCGAGGCTAGTGGGGGTTTTCTATTTTAAATTATTTATGTTATTTTTATAGAATGGATTTTAAAAAATTTTTTCAAAATAAAAAAGTGACCGTAATGGGTTTAGGCCTCTTGGGAAGGGGGGTGGGAGATATTGCTTTTTTAGCAGAAAATGGGGCACAAGTTCTTGTGACTGATTTGAAAGATGAAAATTTATTAAAAGAATCTTTAAAAAAACTTAAAAAATATAAAAATATAAAATATGTTTTAGGGAAACATCGCTTGGAAGATTTCCAGAAAGGAAAAACAGATTTAATTTTTAAAGCTGCTGGGGTACCCCTTGATTCAATTTATATAAAAGAAGCTCGAAAAAACAAAATTCCAATTTATATGAGCGCGGCTTTTTTTGCAAAATTTTCCGAGTTACCAATTATCGGTATTACTGGCACTAGGGGAAAATCTACAGTGACACATTTAATTACGCACATTCTAAAATCTGCAGGTAAAAGAGTGCTTGAAGGCGGAAATATTAGAGGTGTTTCAAATTTGCAACTTTTAAATTTAGGTGCCCGGCACCCAAGTGCACTTGGGTGCCGGGCACCTAAGTTGATCGGGAAGTATGATTTTGCCGTTTTTGAATTAGATTCTTGGCAGTTGCAGGGTTTTGGTAGTTTGAAAATATCGCCTCAGATTGCAGTTTTTACTACTTTTTTTCAAGATCATATGAATTATTATAAAAATGATATGAAAAAATATTTTACTGACAAAGCAAATATTTTTAAATTTCAGAAAAAAGATCAGAAGAAAAATAATTTATTTGTTTTAGGAAAACAGGTTGTGCCATTTTTTAAAAAATATTTCCCAAATAAATTAAATCAAGGTTTAACCTTGATTGCGAAAGAAAAATTACCTCGCGATTGGCAAATAAATTTACTTGGCGCGCATAATCAATATAATGCAAGCTTAGCAGTTGAAGTTGCTCGATCATTGGGCATTAATGATATAGAAATTAAAAAAGCTTTAGAAAGTTTTGAGCCGATACCCGGACGCTTAGAATTTTTAAGGGAATTTAATGGTATTAAAATTTTTAATGACAACAATTCAACTACACCTGAAGCAACAATCGCCGCACTAGAAGCTTTGGGGAAAGAAAAAAATATAATTTTAATTATGGGTGGGGCTGACAAAAACCTTGATATGAAAAAACTTTTTTCAGTTATTAAAAAATATGTTAAAGCAATTGTTTTAATTCCAGGCACTGGAACTGATAAAATTGAACCTAGTTTGGTTAAGATTAAAAATTTACCCATGTCAAGGTTCGACCTTGACATGGGTGATCAGAAAAAAAATTTCAGAAAAATTATTCAGAGCGCTTTAGATTTAGCAAAAAACGGTGATATTATTCTTTTTAGTCCCACTTTTGCTTCTTTTGGTATGTTTAAAAATGAATTTGACCGTGGGGATCAATTTGTGGAAATTATAAAAAAATATGCTATAATTAAATAATAAGAATTATAAATAATAAAGAAAAAATTATGAATAAAGAAAAAATTACTAATTTAATATATGTTTTGATTTTTGTTGGGATAGTTGGTTATGGTGTGTATTATATTAAAACTGCCCCTAAGATTCAGGAAGCGGATATTATTTCTCGAAGTGGAATGCATATTCATCCTTCGATTACTATAAAAATTAAAGGCGAAAAACAAGAGGTCACCGCGAATATTGGTATTGGCGCGATTGGGGGAATGAAAGGTGTTCACACCCACGATAGCACTGGCTTATTGCATTACGAACAGTCCGGTTTGGCCATAAAAGAGGATACCAAGATTAAGAGATTTTTTGAAATTTGGGGTAGAACTTTTAATTCAAATTGTATTTTTGATAAATGTAATGGCCCGGAAGGAAAAGTTCGCATGACGGTGCAAAATAAAGAAGACGCAAAAAATAATATAGCACCCAAGGAAAATTTTGATTTTGAAAATTATTTTGTCCTTGACGGAGATCAAATTGAAATTAGTTTTGAATAAAATTAAAAGCATTGTTTTTTTGTGTTATAATTTAATTATTTAAAAGGTCGGGAAATTAGTGTATAAATTAAAAAATATATGAAAAATAAATTTAAGAAAAATTTAAAAAACAATTCTGGTTTAGTTTTAGTTGAATATGTTTTACTTATAGCTTTGGTTGCAATTGCTGTAATGGCTTCTATTGGTCTTTTTAAAGATACCTTGAGCAAAAAATTTACTGATATTAATACTGCAATTAGTAAATAAACTTATTTTTAGTTATTGAATCTATAAAATTATTGTTAAAAATTTTTAACATGAGAAATTTTTGTTTTTCAAAAAACAATCAAGGTAGTGTTTTGGTTGAATTTGTTTTAATTTTACCAATTCTTTTGATGTTATTATTAGGAATTTTTGGAGTTGGTTATTATATGAATTTAAAACAAATTATTATTTTTGCCGCTAGCTCTGGGGCGCATACTGCTTCTGTTACAAATAATAATGATGCGATTTTTCGTGTGATCAATGAACAGCTAGGAAAATTTAATTTTGATTTAAGTAAAACAAAGATTACTTTAGACCCACCCGATGCTAGTATTTTTACTCGACAACGTGGAACTAATATTACTGTTAATATAACATATGTTTTGCCGAAGCCTATTGAATTTTATGAATCTTCTAGTTTCACTGAAATAAAAACAAGTGTTAGCGCAGTTATCGCCTGTGTACCAAAAAAAGAAAATACTCCAGAATATAGTTGTGACTCAAAGTAAGCAATATTTTTAAAAATGTTTAATTCTATTAAAAGAAAACAGAATGGAAATGTTTTAGTTCTAGTTGTTATGTTTTTACCAATTCTTTTAATATTATTTTTATTTCTTGTTGATTTTGGTTTTTTTGTTACTAATAATGCTCAAATAAAAATTTCCACTGATTTAGCGATTAGCGCTGGAGGCGCAGAACTTGGTGAGCAGCTAGATGCCTGGCTAAAAAAAAATGATTTAGATTATAATGATACCAATACTAGTATTGGTTATCTGGACGCGCTTGATAAAGGTAACCGTAGACTTGATTTTCTTAATGAAAATAATATAAAAACCATAGTTGAAAAAGCAGTTAAGGATAACTTTGATAAAAATTTCCCTGGATTTATAAAGACACAACAAAATTTTATTTTTTTATATCCGTATCATCCACCTTATGATGAAAATACATTAAAAATAAAAATATCAACTTGTGAAATAAAATCAGTCGAATTTAAATTAATGGTAACAAAAAAACAAGAATTTGATTTGGTTAAAAGTTTTTTAAAATTAGATGGTGTTGATATCAAAGCAGAAGCTGAGGGTAGTTTGCAATTATGCCCATAGCAACTTTACGATTTTTTTTACAAAACACAAAAAAGTGTTAAGATAAGAATATGTTGAATTTTACGCAAATAAAAGAGAAATTTCAAGAAAAATTTCAAAATAAATTAAAGCTCGTTGGAGTTGACGGAGGGTCTAAATACAATAAAGATTTTGTTATATTAATTTTTTCAATTTTATTTGGAATTTTAATTTTTTATGGTTTAAGTTCTTGGTCTAAATCAATGCTTGATAAAAGTGAGCCAGTAAAAGTGGTGGTGGCGCTTAATAATATTGAACCATTTAAAAAAATTTCTTCTGAAGATGTAGAAATTATTTTAATACCTAAAAATGCTGTGCCCAATAATGCTATTAGCATTGAGGAAAATTTAAATAATTTAAGTTTAATTCGTCCAGTTGCAGCTCGAGAAATTTTAAATGCGAATCATTTTTCTTCAAAAAAAGATGGGGCCGAAGATATAACTGGTTTAAAAATTCCAAATGGCTTTAAGGGTTTATTAATACCATCTTCTTGGTTGTATGGGCCAATTCCAAAATTAAAAATAAAAGACACTGTTACTTTTTTAATAATTAATCCCACGGTAAGTGATTTTGATAAAGCATCTTTTCCAATTGAAAATATTTCAATTTTAGAAGTTAATGGATCTGAAAGTATTTTTGTTTTAGTGCCCCTAGATGTAGCTTCTACTTTATCTTCCGCCCACGCATTTGGCGCAAAAATAGGAATCCTAGTTGATTCTGGGCAGTAAAATAAAAAGGCTTATGCAAGAGGTCTTATACATTAAAAAATATACAAGAACTAGATATTTGTTAACTTAAGTTGACAAATATCTTGATATTTGTTAAGATGACTTTATGTATATAGAAAGACATTTAGAAAAAGTTATTAAAAAAAATCTTTTTAAGAAAAAGGTCCTTGTTTTATATGGTGCTAGGCAAACTGGTAAAACTACTTTAATTAAACATATTTTAGAGGATTTTAAAGAAGATCAAATTAAGTATGTTGATTGTGAGCTTATTGCCAATAATGAATTACTAGCAAATAGAGATGATAGGGAAATTTTTTCTTTTGTAAAAGGTTATAAAATTGTAGTTTTTGATGAAGCGCAAACCGTAAAAGGAATCGGTTCTGTTTTAAAAATTTTATTTGATCATAATAAAAATATTCAGTTCATTGCCACCGGTTCCAGTTCATTTGATTTAGCCAACGAAGTATCTGAGCCATTAACTGGTCGATCCTTGGAATTTATTTTATACCCAATTGCTATTTCGGAACTCGCGAAAAATAATTTTGAGGCTGAAAGAGAATTACAAAATTTTTTAAGATACGGCGGGTATCCCGGTGTTTTAAACTTGAAAGAAGAAGATAAAGAAAGAGATTTAAATTTATTAGTTACCCAATATTTATATAAAAATATTTTGGCATTTGAGGGGTTAAAAAAACCAGAATTAGTGGTATCACTTTTAAAATTATTAGCTTATCAAATAGGGCAAGAAGTTTCTTATCGCGAACTTTCTAGTAAATTAGAAACCAGTGTGCAAACAATTCAAAAATATATAAATTTATTGGAAAATAATTTTGTAATTTTTCGTTTGAAGGCATTTTCAAAAAATGGTAGGCGCGAAGTAGCCAAGACTCGTAAAATATATTTTACAGATTTGGGGTTAAGAAATGCCCTAGTAAATAATTTTGGAACTATTAAAAGTGGTAGAACAGATATTGGTTTTTTATTTGAAAATGCAATGATACTAGAGAGGTTGAAATATTTATCTCACAATGGACAATTTGGTTATGAGCAAAATTTTTGGCGTACGATAAATATGAAAGAAGTTGATTATGTAGAAAATTTAAGAGGAGCACTTAATGCTTTTGAGTTTAAATTGGGCGAAAGAAGCAGGCTGTCTTCCACGAAACAATTTAAAGAGGATTATCCTGAGATAAAATTACACATGGTCAATGTAAAAAATTGTTATGATTTTATAATTGGTGATTTTGAGAATTTAAATACGCAAGGTTAATCATTTAAGTTTTATAATTTAAAGTAAATAAATAATTTATGGAAAAAGTACATAGTTTGCATAAAAAAATTATTAGTTTTTTGGAAAAAAATACTGAGACTTTGCATGGCAGGGAAAGGCTTTATGAAATTGCGCAAGAAATTTTAAATAATGATCCCGAGGTTCGACCTTGGGAATTCAAAAAGGTCGAACCTCGGGATCCAAATTCCGACCCAGAAACTGAAAAATTAATTCAAGATACTCTTAATTTAATTTTAGAATGGGGGCCTTTGACAGAAATTTTATTAGATCCAACCATAAGTGAAATTATGGTTAATGGTCTTAATTCTTTTTATGTAGAGCAACATGGTATTTTAAAAAAACTTCCACCAATTTTTGAAAACGAAGATGAAATTTTGCAAATTATTGGGCGAATGGTTAGTTTAGTTGGTCGTAGGATTGATGCTGCTAGTCCGATGGTAGATGCGCGTTTACCTGACGGCTCTAGAGTAAATGCAATTATTGCTCCTTTGGCGATTGGCGGGCCAGTTTTAACAATTAGAAAATTTCCGCCGCATGCTATTAATCTTTCCGAGCTTGTTGGTAAAAAAAGTTTATCAAAAGAGATGGCTTCTTTTTTGGAAGAAAGTATTCTAAAAAAGAAAAATATAATTATTTCTGGCGGAACTGGAAGTGGTAAAACTACTATGTTAAATGCAATTGCGAGTTTGGTTTCAAAAACAGAAAGAATTATTACCATTGAAGATGCGGCGGAAATACGTTTAGATCATCCGCATTTAATTTCTCTAGAATCACGTAACCCAAATCTAGAAGGTAAAGGAGAAATTCCAATTCGTCTTTTATTAAAAAATGCTTTGCGTATGAGACCTGATAGAATTATTGTGGGAGAAATTCGAGGCGGGGAAGCTCTGGATATGTTGCAAGCAATGAATACGGGCCATCCCGGTTCCCTTTCAACTGTTCACGCGAATGCTTCCCTGGAGAGTTTATTAAGAATTGAAACTATGGCTTTGATGTCTAATGTAGATTTATCAATTGCTTCAATTCGTAGTCAAATTATTCAAGCAGTTCATTTAATAATTCAAGTAGAAAGAATGTCCGATGGTTCTCGTAAAATAGTTGAAATTTCTGAATTAGAAAAACCAGAAGACAATAGCAAGCTAGAATATAAAATCAAAAAATTATTTTATTTTGATAAAAATCAAAAAATATTTAAAAATTCTTAGCTTAATGCCACAATAATTTTGTAATTAAAAATTATAAGTATTTTCAGTCCAGTATGGAGGTCCGACCTCCATACAGTATTTTCTAATCCAAGAATGATACCCAAATGAGTGTATCATACCGGTGATTTT
>JBBUBU010000031.1:0-1032 GCA_038058115.1 Patescibacteria group bacterium
AAAAAATCCTTTGCAAATCAAGTGCTGTTTAGTTATCCACAGGTTCTATAGTGGATACTTAGAAAATTCATTAAAAAGAACTGCGGAGTATCTATTCTGGTTCTTTAAATGATTTGGGATTACAACTCTATGACATAGGGCTTTTATTTCGCTTTCGTAAAAATGTTGCCCTTGAATACCTGAGAAAACAAGCATTCCCTTGTCAAAAGCAACAGAACTCCATTCGCCTTCCCAAAAAACCTCTAACCCTGGAAGACTCTCAAAGAGAGTGTATGTCCACCCTCCTTTGTCTACGTGTTGATGTGCCAACAAATTATCCAAAGAAAAATTTGGATAATAATGCAAAAGCCGCAACACTAGACCTTCATATCCCAACATCCCAAGATCAAGAGGATTCTTATTTTTGCCAAAAATCTCATTCGTGATATTAGCCACTAAAGAAATTTGTGACTTTATCCCACTAAGTAATTTTCTAGCTCTTGAGAAAAGTTCCTCCTCTATTGGGGACGCATATAAATAACTTGGTAATTTATAATCCCAGGTGATATGAAAGTTCTCTTTCTTGTCTCTAGCACCTTTTTTATTTTTATTCTCATACCCCCCATTTTCCCCAAAGGGAATTATTTCTTTAAATGAATCTTCCTGAGAACAAAATTTCATCCATGAATATTCAAGCTGTTTTGCTAAAACAGCTAAGTTTTTTGGGTAAGGTAAAACAAAATAACCCTTTGACTTTAGTTGAAGCTCTACCATTTTGCTTTGTTCTAAGAGTGACATGCGTTACCTCCTTTCTATTGAGTTTACAAATTCGGGGTATTGGGTGCCACGAAACTTTCTACTAATTTTTTATCACTTTTATGGCTAAATGTCAATCTCAGCTAATTTAGCATTTGATTGAATAAAAGATTTACGAGGTGGGACTTCGCTGCCCATTAAAATGTCAAAAATTTTATTGGCCTCTTCGGCGTCATTAATATTTACTCTTTTTACAATTCTATTTTTAGGATTCATAGTTGTTTCCCATAATTCTTC
>JBBUBU010000032.1:0-1779 GCA_038058115.1 Patescibacteria group bacterium
AATCATTAGAAATTAATTTGCCTACAAAGCTTCGTATTTGGGGGTAGGGAGGCCTCATTAGCTTCTCCTGTAGGTGTAGCATATCTTATAAGATATGTCAATCCCTAATCAAATCAATATCAACTTGGATTTTTTTTGCCAAATTAATAACACTATTGCCATATTGAGTAATATGTTTTCTTCCACAAGAAGAGCCAGAAAAATAACGACAAGCAGCATTGCGCTCAGCGGTATAACCTCCTTTACTTGCGCCAAGATTAGCTAAATAAATAGAAGTTGCACTAATTGCATGAAAAGGATCCCATGGGTTTGGCATACCATCAATACCAACAGCATTTGCAATTCTCTTTGCGAAAAGTTCCCAGGTAGAAGGAATAAATTGAGATGGTCCCATTGCCCCACCCCAACCAATTTTTTGCGGACAAGAAAGTGGAGTACCAAAAGTATTAATCCCCAAAGCCGAGGTTATTCTCTTATAAGAAGAATGGTCTCTCGGATTCATAATATTTTCCCAACTTTTACTTGAAGGATCACTAATGCGATTACAGGTTCCAACATTACCTCCTAAATTTGTTTCTTGTTTTAAAATTGCTAAAACTAAAGCAGGTCGCACCCCAGTAATTTTTTCTGCAATTTCCGCATAATTTAAAGCTGTACCAAATTTAATTGCATCAGTGTCACGAAGTAGAAATAAAGCAGCTCTAATTTTTTCTGCTTGCGCTTTTTTCTCCGCGGCTAATTTTTGATAATCTTTTTCCTTTTTTTCGCTGATTGAAAGCAATTTCTTTTTCTCTTTTTCTGATTTAACAACTTTTTCTTGAACATTATTTAATTCAAATCGAGCATCAGTTTCATCTTCTTTTTATTTTTCTAAACTACTTTTAACAATTTCAGTTTCTAATTTAATATCTTGAACTTCATCCACAGATGTTTTTACTGCTTTTTTAATTGCACCATAAAATTCAAAATCAGCATAAAAATCGGAAAGATTTTCATCGGCTAAAATTAAATAAGCAAAATTTTTAGTATCTAAATCATTTGTATTTCTTAAAAGTTGCGCCAAAGATTCATGTTTATTTTCTATTTCCTCAAAAAGATCATCAATTTTTATTTTTTTTTCTTTAATTGATACCTTTAATTGGGCAATATTTAAATCATGGGCTTTAATTTTAGTTTTTAAAGCTTTAATTTTACTATTTAAATAATTAATATCAGTTTTAATAGTACCAGTATTTTTTTTCTGTACTTTTTGTTTTTCTAATAAATCTTTTAACTCACCTTCTATCTTAACTAATTCCTCCACGCAATAAGCTTTATCCTCGTGCTCTGAATCAATTTTTAATTCCAAACAATTAAAAACAGCCCCTGCGAAATTAGGATTGAAATTAAAAAAAATTAAGAAAAGTAAAAATCCCATCTTAACTCCACAAAGTATAAAAAATAATTTTTTAAGCATATTTATATATATATAAAAAAATATTAAATCAAATCTATTCCTATCTCCCTTCCACAACATATCTATACTCCCCATTCTCTTTTGAGACATTAATGGTAACAATTTGTGTTGGATTATCAATTCCTAAATAACCTAAAGCTTTAGGAAGTTCTTTGTGAAAAGAGATAGTTTTACCATCCGCGGTACTTATTTGAACTCTAGCTTTTTCTATTTTGTTACCTTCGTAATAATTGACATTTATTTTATAAATACCAACTTCTATTTTATCACAAGGAATGTAATAATGCTCTGGTCCAAATTTATCTTTGTCATCTAAATCCATA
>JBBUBU010000033.1:0-2397 GCA_038058115.1 Patescibacteria group bacterium
CCTCGAGTTTAGACCAAATAGGGCCAATTGCAAAAAATTATGAAGATGAAAAAATTATTTTTGACGTGATTCTTGGAAAAGATGAGATGGATAGTACTTCTATTGATTTTGCCACCCAAGTTTTAAAAGGTCAGACCTCAAAGAAGCCCCAGAGGTCTGACCTTGGAAAACCCTTGGGTGACGGAGCAAAGGTAGTTGGCATTCCAAAAAATTATTTATCAGAAGGGGTAGATCCAGAAGTTTTAGAAAATTTTAATCAGGTTATAGAAAAATTAAAAACAAAAGGTTATGAAGTAAAAGAAATTGATTTACCAAATTTAAAATATTCTTTGGCTGTTTATTATATAATTATGCCAGCCGAAGTTTCTACTAATTTATCTCGTTTAGATGGTGTGCGTTATGGTTTACATATTAGCGGGCAAGGTTCAACCTTGGGAATTCAAGAAGGTCGAACCTTGCCCTCCAATATTTTTGCTGATTTTAAAAAAAGTCGCTCGGAAGGTTTTGGTGCAGAAACTCGTCGCAGAATTATTTTAGGTACTTATGTTTTGTCACACGGTTATTATGATGCGTATTATAATAAGGCTTGGGCAGTGCGTCATGCAATTGAAAAAGAATTCGCTGATATTTTTCAAGAAGTAGATTTTATTGTAACTCCAACAGTGCCAAGCCCAGCTTTTAAATTTGGAGAGAAAAGTGATCCATTGCAAATGTATTTAGAAGATATTTTTACCGTACCCGCTAATTTGGCTGGAGTACCGGCAATTTCTATTCCGACCGGTTTTTCTAAAAATAATTTACCATTCGGTGTTCAATTTACCGGCCCATTATTTTCCGATCAATCTTTATTTGAAATTGAAAAAGATTTGAGCTCCAAGGTCCGACCTTAAAGAAGTCCCAAAGGTCTGACCTTGGAATCCAATTTTTATGCTAATATATAAATATTCAATCCTTGGAATCTATTTTAAATTCGAAATTTTTAAATCCTGATTATTTATTTAATCAAGGTTTAGATTTTATTCTTGATACTGTTTTTTTCTTTTTGGGCCCAGAAGGGCAGTCTTTGCTACTTTTCATATTTGCTTTCATTAATGTTATTTTTTTTGTTTTTGCAGTATTTTTTATTTTTTTAATTTGTTATTCAGTAATTATGTTATTTGAACTTCGGGCACGAGAGCATGTTCATTTAAAAGAGGAAATTACTGAATACGCTCACCATAAAGCTGAAAAAGAAAAAAAACTAGCTGAACAAAATATTTCTCAATCCAAAAATCTTAAATGGAATAAAATTATTCAAGATCTTTTATCAGCCAATATGAGTGATTGGAAATTGGCGGTAATTGAAGCTGATTCTTTGTTAGAAAATTTAATGGATCAATTGAATTTCAAGGGGGAAAATTTAGGGGAAAGATTAAAAAATGCTAATCCAGAAAAATTTCGTAACCTTAGTTCCGCTTGGGAAGTTCATACCATAAGAAATAAAATAGCACATCAATTAGATTTTGATTTATCTCCACGCGAAGCAAAAAGAATTATCAATCTCTATGAAATAATTTTCCGCGAATTTGATTATATATAATAATGCTCCAAGGTCCGACCTTAAGAATTCAAAAAGGTCGTACCTTGGAATCCACAAAATTTGCTTTTTTGAAAATTTTTAGGTATATTGTATAATACACAGCGGGGTGGAAGAACGGTACTTCTGAAGGAAATCATAGCGCGAATAACCTTTAAGGTTGTGATTGCTGCCCAGTTGTGTGTTTTGTATAATACACAGCGGGGTGGAAGAACGGTACTTCGTAAGGCTCATAACCTTAAAAACCCAGGTTCGACTCCTGGACCCGCAACAAGTAAAAAATTTTCTATTTGATTTTGCTTCCCTCTCCTTCGGGGAGGGATTAGAGGGTGGGGTTGTATTTTATCAAGTCGGGGTAGCTCAGTCGGTTAGAGCGGGCGTTTCATAAGCGCCAGGTCGTGAGTTCGAGTCTCACCCTCGACACAAATTATTTAAAAATAAAAAAAGTCACTACAGAGGTATGACCTCCGTAGTGAAAAGTTATCCACAGTTTTTATTTGCTTTTATTTGAATAAAGGTATAACATTTTAATTAGGTATGCTCTTTGGTAGTTTTTGCTCAATGGCATATCTGCTGATAGGGGTAAATATCAGCACATAGTATTCCTTGCTCACAGTATGACTTGCTTGACCACACGTAGGAAGGTCATAATGTCATATTCCGTACAATACGGAAAAAATGAGCATGAAAAAGAAACAGAAAAGGGGTTGGTTTCGGCCGCCCCTTTTTGCTTTTTATTTTAAAATTTTGGTGCGCTTAGTAATAAGACAAAACTAGTTATCCACAAGTATACTTGACATTTTATGTACATATTTTGTATA
>JBBUBU010000034.1:0-3280 GCA_038058115.1 Patescibacteria group bacterium
AATATTCTTCACCGATTATTGTTCGAACTGGGGCGAGTAGGTTACCACCAGTTTTTTTAAAAGCCTCTGTGATTTTTACAAACCTTTCGTGCGTGGGTTTTAGGTAAGTTAGGTCTATTGGTGAATCATTTGTAGTGGCGTTAAGCCGGTACATAGAAATTTTTTCCACATGATCTAAAATAGTATTTACAGCTAGTTTTCGCGCTTTAGCTATTTCGTTGATGGGTATTTTTTGTAGCAACAGCTTTCTTGTTTCGTCATATGTTGACCCTATATGCATTACTTTTTTAAGTGTGGAAGTCCGACTTCCACACTTAGCATCTTCGCTTTGTGGATATGAATTTTTTACTTTTTTTATTTTTGTGAAAGTGTCCATTTCTAATGGAATCTGCTTAACGCATCTGTCACAATTTTTACAATTAGTTTCTGTGTAGTTTTCATTAAAATAATTAAGTAAAAATCTTCTCCTGCATTTATACAAATTTCCATAATGCAAAACTTTATCTAAATTCTCTTGAGCATTTTTCTGGTCTGATACATTTGTCATACCTCGGATAAAATAATCTTGTTTAAATTTGTCAGCATAAGAGAAAAGTAAGACACACCGCGAAGGAAAGCTGTCTCGTCCGGCTCGACCAGTTTCTTGATAATACCCTTCAATGGATTTCGGCAGACTTTGGTGAATTACTAGTCGTACATCTGGCTTATCTATGCCCATACCAAAAGCAATAGTTGCAACCATAATATGTATTTCATTTCTGATAAACTTATCTTGATTGTCTCTTCTTGTTTTTGCATCGAGTCCAGCATGATATGGGAGAGATTTGTGACCATAGCTATTCAAATTGCTTACTAAACTTTCTGTATCGTTACGAGAAAAACAATATATAATGACGCTTTTGTCTTTATAGTTTTTAAGCAAGGTTAGAATTATTTTCAAAGAATCTTTTTTGGGTATAACTTCGTAACTTAAATTTGGTCTATTGAAACTGGAAATAAAAACTTGCGGATTATTTAAATTTAATTGTTTCACTATATCATCTCGTACTTTTTCTGTGGCAGTCGCAGTTAAAGCAATAATCGGAATATTAGAAAATTTTTTTCTGAGTAATTTTAAATTTCTGTAATCTGGCCTAAAGTCGTGTCCCCACTCAGAAATACAATGTGCTTCGTCAATGGCAATAAGACTTATTTTTAAACTTTGCAAAAATTCCTCAAATCCAAAAACAGATAATCTTTCTGGAGCTATGTATAAAATTTTAATTTTTCCTGTCTTTGCTTTATTCATCACAGCCATAATTTCGTTTTGAGAAAGTACGCTATTTATTAGTTCGGCGGCCATGCCTTTTTTATTAAGTGCATCAACTTGGTCTTTCATTAAGGAAATGAGCGGTGAAATAACTACGACTATGCCATCCATCATCATAGCTGGCAATTGGAAACACAAAGATTTGCCTCCGCCGGTAGGCATAAGTACGACAGAGTCTTTACCAGAAAGCACTCGCTCTATAATTTCTTTTTGAAGCGGGCGGAATTCGTCGTAGCCGAAATATTTTTTTAAGATGTCTTGCAAGACAAATTTATTTAGATTAGTCACAATGCTATTTTACATTTTGTAGAAAAAAAGTCTATATTTAAAATAATTTTAAAACTACGGAGGTCAGACCTCTGTGTTCTCAATAACTAAACTATATAATCTATATATAGTATTGTATTTCTTGCAAAATTGGCTTAGAAATGTATAATAGTGGGTATTATGTTTAAGAAAATTATTTTGATAATAATGATACTTTCAATTGCAGCTGGGGCTAGTTTTTTTATCTTTAAATCAGAATCAAAGTTAAACAAAAACTTTGAAACTGCACAAAAATCTGAAAAATATTGGACTAGATTTACTACCAGATTTCCTTTTAAACTTGGCTTAGATCTTTCGGGTGGAAGTCATTTAGTATACAAAGCAGATGTTTCTGGCCTTGATCCTAAGCAAATTTCTAGTTCAATGGATGCTTTGCGAGACGTAATTGAGCGCAGGGTAAATCTTTTTGGAGTTTCAGAACCATTGGTTCAAGTGCAAAGTGGTAATTTGTTAACAAAAGGGGAACAAAAATTAATTGTTGATTTGCCGGGAGTAACTGATGTTGAGCAAGCAGTTATTATGATTGGTCAAACTCCTCTTTTAGAATTTAAAATTGAAAAACCTAAGTCCCAGCTTAACGCCACAGGTAGTAGTAAAGATGAACCACAAAAAGTAGTTATAGACAAAGACGGTAAAGCTAATATTGAACTTTCGCCAGATGATCTCGCGCCTGAATTTGTCGCAACCGAATTAACTGGCAGGTATTTAAAAAGAGCAATATTAAATTTTGATCAAAATACTCGTGAGCCACAGATTGGACTTCAGTTTGATGAAACTGGAACAAAACTTTTTGCTGAAATAACTAAAGCAAATATTGGAAAACAGGTGGCAATTTATTTAGATGGTGCGCCTATCTCTGCACCAGTTGTTCGAGAAGAAATTACGGCCGGTGAAGCAGTAATTTCTGGTGATTTCAAGCCAAAAGATGCTAAAATTTTAGTAGGCCGTCTTAATTCTGGGGCATTGCCGGTTCCAATTAGTCTTCTTTCAAAACAAAATATTGGCGCAATTTTGGGAGAAAATGCAATTAATGCTGGAGTAAAAGCTGGAGTAGTTGGATTTTTATTGTTGGCGATTTTTTTAATTATTTTGTATCGTTTGCCAGGAATTATTGCGGTTTTAGCGCTCAGTATTTATGTTATTTTAATGTTAATTATGTTTAAATTGTTTTCTATAACTTTAACTGCGGCTGGAATTGCTGGTTTTATAATTTCGATTGGTATTGCAGTTGATGCGAATGTTCTTATTTTTGAAAGAATGAAAGAAGAATTACGATCGGGCAAAAAAATTGTTGATTCTATTGCATCTGGTTTTGATCGAGCATGGTCTTCAATTCGCGATTCAAATATTTCAAATATTTTAACCGCCTTAATTTTATTTTATTTCGGCACCCCTTTAATTCAAGGCTTTGCTTTAACTTTTGGTTTCGGTGTTTTAATTTCAATGTTTTCCGCAATTATTATTACTAAAATTTTTCTTTCAATTTTTTCTTTTGGTTTTTTTTGTAAAAAAGAAGGCAAGGTCGTAAGATTTTTATTTGGAGGTAATATCGCGAATCATGAAACTCGTTGAAGGCGTAAGTTTTGGAAAGCATTGCACAGGCCGACGGGCCGAGCATAGCACTCAGACCAGCAGAAACTTCTT
>JBBUBU010000035.1:0-3494 GCA_038058115.1 Patescibacteria group bacterium
AAGGTGTGCAAATGTATTAGCCGGAGCTGGGTCGGTTAAGTCGTCAGCTGGAACGTAAACTGCTTGGACAGAAGTCACTGAACCTTTGTTTGTAGAAGTAATTCTTTCTTGCAAAATACCCATTTCGGTACTTAAGGTTGGTTGATATCCAACCGCCGATGGAATTCTTCCTAGTAAGGCCGACACCTCGGAACCAGCTTGAGTAAAACGAAAAATATTATCAATAAAAAGTAAAACATCTTTTCCTTCTTGGTCTCGAAAATATTCCGCCATTGTTAAACCTGAAAGAGCGACTCGTAAACGCGCGCCGGGTGGTTCATTCATTTGGCCAAAAACCATTGCCACTTTATCTAAAACACCCGACTCTTTCATTTCATAATAAAGATCATTTCCTTCACGAGTTCTTTCGCCAACTCCCGCAAAAACAGAATAGCCTCCATGATTAGATGCAATATTGTGAATAAGTTCTTGAATCACCACTGTTTTTCCAACACCCGCTCCACCAAAAAGTCCAACTTTACCTCCCTTTAAAACCGGACAAATTAGATCAATAACTTTAATTCCAGTTTCTAAAATTTCAACTTTAGTGGATTGAGAAATATATTCAGGCGCTTTGCGGTGAATTGGCAGGTAAGTCGGACTTGCTTGAGCCCCAAGTCCGACTTGCCTGTCAATATCCCCTAAGTCATCAATAGTTTCCCCCAATACATTAAAAATTCTTCCTAAGGTTTTTTTCCCAACTGGTACTGAAATTGGCTCGCCAGTATTTTCAACTTCCATTCCACGCGCTAAGCCATCAGTGGAACTCATAGCAATAGTTCGCACTAAACCACCACCTAAATGTTGCTCAACTTCTAGGGTAATTTTTTTTTGCGTAGCACCCGAGGTTGAACCTTGAAGAAGCCCCAAAGGTTTAACCTCGGGTACAATTTCCAGCGCATGAAAAATTTCTGGAAGATCTACTTCCTCCCCAAAAGCCACATCCACCACCGGCCCAATTATTCTTTTGATAATACCTTTTGTCATTAATTGCGATAATAACATTTTTATATAAAAAAAAATAGCCCCCGCATTAATTATTGAGGACTTCGATTTTGGTGAAGGGGCGTCGATTAGTTGTAGCGCTCAAGTATTTGCTTTATCTACCATTAACTGCTATAATCTACCACATAAGGCATGTTAGTTGTCTTGTTTAAAAATTATGAATAAAAATACACTTAAATTTGATTATCGCATAAAGGCATCAGCCCCACATATTGGGGTACTTTTGGCCGAAGTTGATGAGATAAAAGGTCAATTTAAAGCTGGCTTGCGTATGACACCACAGGCGATCATTAATCTCAAAAAATCAACGCTAATTACTTCAGCAGGTGCTTCTACTCGTATTGAAGGCGCGAAGCTCACCGATGAAGAAGTTCAAAAAATTATGCAGGGTCTTACGGTTTCAAAATTCGCAGATCGCGATTCACAAGAAGTGCAGGGTTACCTTGAAGCGCTACAAAATGTATTTGATAGTTACCAAACATTGCCATTGCGCGAAGGCGTTATAATGTCACTTCACAAAGAGTTGCTTAAATATTCAACCAAAGATGAATTACAGCGTGGCAAATATAAACAGAAAGAAAATATGGTTGGTGTTTTATGTCCAGATGGTAAAGTTGCCCGAATTATGTTTGAGACCACCAAGGCATACCTCGTACCAAAAGAAATGCAAGAGCTTGTCGAGTGGGCATTTGATGCTTTTGAAAATAAACGATTTCACCCTCTCTTGATTATCGCTAATTTTATTATCGAGTTTTTAAAAATCCATCCATTTGAAGATGGCAATGGACGTCTTTCGCGTGTTCTTACAAATTTACTTTTATTGCGATCCGGTTATGTATTCGTGCAATATGTCTCGCACGAGCAACTGGTTGAAAAACGCAAAGACGAATATTATGTTGCGCTTCGTAAATCACAAGAAAGTTTCCATACCGATAACGAAACGATTGATCCGTGGTTGAATTTCTTTACCTCAGTCATTAAGGAACAGGCTACAAATGCATTGACTTACCTTGAAGAAGAAAAAGTGGAAGACATACTTTCACCAAAGCAATACGAAGTGTGGAAGTATCTTTCAAAAGTTGAAAATGCAAGTCCAGCTGAAGTTGCTAAAGAAACCGGTATTGTTATTCAAACAGTTCGACAAGCTCTTCAGCGGTTGCTTAAGCTTGAAAAGGTAAAGCGAATAAGCCGAGGTCCAAGTACGAGGTATGTTAAAATATAAAAGACCACGCTGAAATAGTTTTTTTTAATTTACGCTCATCATCCCGGCGCTGATTTCAGAAATTTCACGGGTGATGTTGGCTTGACGAACTTTATTAAAAACTAAAGTTAAATCACCAATCATTTCGCCTGAAGCATCGCTGGCATTTTTCATCGCAAGCATTCTGGCAGATTGTTCACTTGCATTTGATTCCAAAAGCATTTGATAAATTTGCATTTGCACTATTTTTTTTGCTAATTTTTCTAAAAAATCTTGGCAATCGCCTTCAAATAAATATTCGTTATTTGTAGACAAGGTCGAACCTTGTCCTACTGGACAAGGTTCGACCTTGTCTTCCTTTTTGTCCTCAATATTCATTGCTAAATCTAATATTAGATCTTGCCTAATTGGTAAAATTCTTTTAATTTTTTGTTTTTGAACTAAAGCGGAAATAAATTCGGTATAAGTAAATAAGATTTTTTGATAATTCAAAAGACTATATTCATTTATCACAAATTCAGCAATCGGGGCAATTTTTGCAAGTGTAATATTGTCTCCTATTTCATTAAAACTCGCTACTACATTTAAATTTAAATGACGTGTAATATTATTTCCTTTTTTGCCGATTGTCACTATATCTATAGCGACATTTGGGTGTTTATTTTGAAAGTCTTTTAAAAATTCAAATGCTTTTTTAATAATTTGATTATTGTAAATACCACATAAACCACGATTAGAAGTTACTAAAATAAGTAAATATCTTTTACAAGGTGGCTTTTTGCAAGATTCTGTATTGGAGCCCGAGGTCGAACCTCTTGGAGCCCGAGGTTCGACCTCGGGCGTACTTTTTTCTTCAAACGACAATTGATCAAAAAAAATATTATTAATTTTTTCTTGTTTTGCAATTGAAGATAAAATTTCCCAAGAATATAATGCATACATCCGCGAAGCCATAGTATTAGTTATCACTTTTCTCATTTTTGAAGCCGCCACCAACTCCATAGCTTTGGTGATTTTTTTAGTATTTTTTATACTCTTTATTCTTCTTTTTATTTCCTTAAATCCAGCCATATTTTTATTTTTTTAAGTTTTATTAATCACAAATTCATATTATCAAATAATGGCCTATAACACAATTTGTCCGAAACCGAGGAGAGTCCTCGGTTGCAATTGGTTGTTGAACTCGGGTGCAGAGCACAAGGTAGAACACGCTTGAAGAATTGCTAAGTCAGATTTACAGACTAGGCCT